>NZ_JAVSCQ010000026.1:0-54072 GCF_040560405.1 Facivitalis istanbulensis | reverse complement strand
GGCTTGATCCACCCGACTTCGGCCGTTTGCGCGACGACAGACACCGCTCGGGGCGAAAAACGCTTGCCCAGCGAGCAAAATCAGGCGATCTTGAAGTCAAGCGGCAGGCCACTTGGGGAATGTCGGTGTAAGACGAGCTTCAGCGACCGGGCAGCGGACACGCATGTCCAAGGCCCTTGGCCCAAAGGTGTTCGCGCCTGACTTACATCAGGTTTCCAATGGCCGGTTGCTGCCGGCTGCACGCTTCCGATTTGGTGGCGTGCAGTCGGCTGTCCGATCGGCGTCGCCGGCGAGTGTGGATGGAGCTTTGCGGTAGGGGTAGGAAGCGCGTGAACAGTCATCTCCCTGTCGGTCGATTGGCCGAACGTCTGGAATCCCTGCCGCGCGAACATGCCTGGTTCGCGATCCTCGTTGCCGTCACCGCCCTTTCATGGGCGAACCACGCCTATCCCGGCGCTGGCCTGGCTCCGCTCTACATTCCGATCATATGCGCCGCCGCATGGGCGCTGGGCGAACGTGCTGCGTATTTTGTTGCTTTGCTTACCGCGATCCTCGCCATCGTTCCGCATCTGGACGATGGCGGGGTCTCGGCCTCGCTGGTGGTCCGAACGAGCGTGCGGGTCGCGACCTATCTGTTTGTCGCCGCAACGATCGTGAGTTTCCGCCGATCGTTTGACCGCCAACGGCATCTCGCGCTGCGCGACCGCAAGACCGGCGCGCTGAATGGTGAGACGTTCAACGAACGGTTTTCAGAGGCGCTTACCGTTGCCAGCAGGGCCAGCGAGACGCTGTTGCTGGCGATCTTCGATCTTGACGATTTCAAGGGCGTCAACAGTGCCCACGGCCATGCCGCCGGCGACGCCGTGCTACGGACCTTCGCACGCGGCGCGGCGGGCAGCATCAGGCGCGAGGATGCTTTCGGGCGGATCGGTGGCGACGAGTTCGCGGTGTTGCTCCGCGTGCATCCAGCGGACGCGGGCGAGATGTTCGCGCGCACGCTCCATTCGCGTGTGTCGGCCGTGCTGGCGGCGGGCGAGCATCCGGTGACGTGCAGCATGGGCGCGCTAGTCATTCCGCCGCACGTCCCGCGCGATCCGGCTGCGCTCATGCACGCGGCCGATCAGGCGATGTTCGTGGCGAAGCGGGCCGGCAAGAACGCCTGTGAAATCACTTGGGCGGACCAGCCCCAGCACGACGGGCGCGAGCGGGCGAGCGGCCCGCTTCGCGAGCAGCCTGCATGACGGACAAGACCGCCCTGCGCGGTCGCGTTGATGGCCGAGGCGCTCGATTTGCTCGACCGCGCCGGAGAGGATGCCGCCGCGATCTATCTTCAACAGGCGCATGACATTGCCGCGCGCCTGACTGCCTTGCGCGCCGATGATGCTGCCGATCCCGATCGGCGCGCGCAGGAGCGGGCGACGTCGCTCGATCCCGCGCTGGTGAAGGCGATCGGCGGGGCGCTGGCGGTTGTGAGCGCGCTTCTGGAAAAGAGCGGCGTCGCGACCACGGACGATTTCGCGCAGGCGCTGGGCATCTATGCCACGGTCAGCAAGAACGAGAATGAGGACGAGGGCCTGGCCCTCGCCTATTGGGCCGCAACCTTGCGCGATGTGGCGGAGTATCGAAGGGACAAAGGGTAGCGGATCGGCGTGAAACAGGGATTTCCATCGGCGTCTGTGGGGGAATGACGATGGAAAGAGGGCGGAGCGCGCGACCCCGGCTCCGCCCTCACACCAACAAGGAGACGCGCATGGAGAGCAGTGTCACGGTGCTGGTTGTCGAGGACGAACCGCTTGTGCGGATGATGGCGGCCGAAATCTTCGCAGATGCGGGCTACTGCGTTTGCGAGGCGGGCGACGCGCTGGGCGCGCTGTCGATCCTCGAAACCCGCAACGACATTCGCGCGGTCCTCACCGATATTGAAATGCCGGGGAACATGAACGGCGTCGCCCTGGCCGCCGCGATCCGCGAGCAATGGCCGGAGATCGCCATTCTTGTCAGCTCGGGCCGGGTGTTCCCCAGCGAGGCGGCTTTGCCGCAGGGTGTCGGCTTCCTCGCGAAGCCCTGGCGGATCGACGAGGTTGTGAACAGGGTGGCGGAATTACTGTAATTGCCGCGCGTCCTGAACGGGAGAAAATCGGATGACGGGGAATGTCGCATGAAATCCATCGATCGCTACATGGCCCGACTGATAGCGTTGCCGCTCTTCGCGACGCTCATCATCGCGGCCATGCTGCTGGTACTCGATCGTATCCGCCGCCTGTTCGAATTCGTCGCGACCGAAGGGGGACCGATCAGTGTCGTGTGGCGGATGCTCGCCAATCTCCTGCCCGAATATCTCGGCCTCGGCATCCCGATCGGGCTCATGCTGGGCATCCTGCTCGCCTTCCGCCGGCTGGCCACCTCGTCCGAGCTGGACGTGATGCGCGGCGTCGGGATGAGCTATACGAGGCTGTTGCGCGTCCCCTACATGTTCGCGATCGTGCTGGCCGCGCTGAACCTGGCCATCGTCGGCTATGTCCAGCCGATCGCCCGTTATTATTATGAAGGGCTGCGCTACGAGCTGCGCACGGGCGCGCTGGGCGCGTCGATCAAGGTGGGCGAGTTCACCCACCTGGGCGACCGGATGACGCTGCGCATCGAGGAAAGCCGCGACAATGGCCGCGACCTGTCGGGCATCTTCGTCCATGCCAACACGTCCAAGGGCGACTGGATCGGCGTGACGGCGGAGCATGGGCGCTTCCTGGCGACCGACGATCCCAACGTCATCATCTTCCGCCTGACCAACGGCACGCTGATCCACAACCGGCCCGAATTCCGCGTGCCGCGCGTGCTGACCTTCTCCAGCCACGACCTGCCGATCGACCTGCCCAAGTTCGACAATTTCCGCCGACGCGGCGGCCGCGACCTGGAGTTCACGCTGCCCGAACTCGCCCGCCAGGGGAAGGAGGCGAGCAGCGCGGAGGCGCGCGCAGGCAGCCGTGCCGAATTCCATTTCCGCCTGGTCGAGGTGGTGACGATGTTCCTGTTGCCGTTGCTGGCGGTGTCGCTGGGCATCCCGCCCAAGCGATCGACCTCGGCACTGGGCGTGTTCCTGTCGATCGTGATGCTCGTCACCTATCACAAGGTGAACCAATATGCCGCCGATATCGGGGCGCTCGGCCGGGTCGATCCGCTGATCGCGCTATGGGGGCCGTTCGTGGTCTTCGCGGGGCTGGTCTTCTGGATGTATTATGTCACCGCCTATGTGCCCGGCGGACAACCGATCGGCGCATTGGAGCGCGGCGTGGCCAAGCTCGTCAAGGCGATCGGCCGCTGGCTGCCCGGCCGTCGCCGGAAGAAGGCGTTCCCCGCATGAGCCTGTCGAGCATTTTCCCGTCCCGGACCATCGCCATCTACATGGCCAAGATGTTCCTGGTCCGCACCTTCGCGATCCTGTTCGCGCTGGTGCTGGTGTTGCAGGCGCTCGACATTCTGAGCGAGTCGGGCGCGATCCTGGCCGCGCCGGGCAATGGCGAGGCGCAGGTGTGGCGCTACGTCTCGCTGCGCGCGCCGCAGATCATCGCCTTCATCCTGCCCTTCTCGGTGCTGCTGGGCACCATCCTGACCTTCTTCACGATGAACCAGAATTCGGAGGTCATCGCATTGAAAGCCGCCGGGCTGTCGGCACATCAGGTGCTCGCCCCGCTGCTTGTCGCGAGCGCGGGCGTCGCGATCCTGAGCTTTACGTTCAACGACCGCATCGTCCCGCGCGCCACCGCCACGCTGGCCGCGTGGCAAAAGGTGGACTATGGTCCCCTGCCCATCGACAGCGGCGACCGATCCAATGTCTGGATCCGCGACGGCGACGACCTGATCTCGGTCGACCTGATCCAGGGACGCGGCGCGAAGACCCAGTTGGGCGGCGTGACGCTCTATGACCGGGTTGGCGGCAGCCTGCGCGCGATCATCCGCGCGCCGCGTGGACAGCGCGACGGCGACGGCTGGCGAATCGGCCCTGCGACCCGGTTCGAGGTCGGCCCCGGCACGCTGACCAGCATTCCATCCCTGCAAATCGCGCATGGCGTGACACCCGAGCAACTAACGCTCTCCAGCGTCAGTGCCGACGGCCTGTCCTTTGGCGCGCTGTCGACCGCGATCGACGATCTGCGGGACGCCGGCCGGCCGACCAAGTCGCTGGAAGGTGCGCTGTGGCACAAGCTGTCCGCGCCGCTCTCGGCAGTGCTGATGCCGCTGCTGGGCGCGGTGGCGGCGTTCGGCATCGCCCGTTCGGGCAAGCTGTTCGTCCGTGCGGTGATCGGCATGGCGCTGGGCTTCGCCTATTTCGTGGCGGACAATTTCTCGCTCGCGATGGGCGATCTGGGCGCCTATCCGCCCTTCCTCGCCGCCTGGGCGCCGATCCTGCTATTCTTCCTGATCGGCGAAGCGGTACTGTTCAGGACCGAGGAATAGGGGGGCGCGCTTTCTCCGCCCCTCGGCGTCCACTATCATCCCGACGCCATGACGGCCCTCCCGGCGATCCACGCCCAAAAAGGGCGGGGAGTCTCCGGCGGCCCATCGCACATCGCCCCACCGCAAACGACGGCCATGAAAAAGGGGCCGGTTTCCCGACCCCTTTTTCATAGTTCCGGCGATGCGGCGGGTTACGCTGCCGCGCCGTCCTTCTTCTTGCTCTTCTCGGCATAGACGCGGATCGGTTCCTTGCGGCCTTCGACCACGTCCTTGTCGATCATCACTTCGTCGACGCCATCCATGCCGGGCAGGTCGAACATGGTGTCGAGCAGAATGCCCTCCAGGATCGAGCGAAGCCCGCGCGCGCCGGTCTTGCGCTCGATCGCCTTCTTGGCGACCGTGGTCAGCGCATCGTCGGTGAAGTCGAGTTCGACATTCTCCATCTCGAACAGCTTCTGATACTGTTTGACCAGCGCGTTCTTCGGCTCGGACAGGATCTTGACCAGCGCCGAGATGTCGAGGTCTTCCAGCGTCGCGATGACCGGCAAACGACCGACAAATTCGGGAATCAGGCCGAATTTGAGCAGATCCTCCGGCTCGGTCTGGCGCAGATACTCGCCGGTCCGCTTTTCCTCGGGCGCCGCGACATAGGCACCGAAGCCGATCGACTTGCCCTGCAGGCGGTCGCCGATGATCTTTTCCAGACCCGCAAACGCGCCGCCGCAGATGAACAGGATGTTCGTCGTATCGACTTGCAGGAATTCCTGCTGCGGATGCTTGCGGCCACCCTGCGGCGGAACGCTGGCGGTCGTGCCTTCCATCAACTTGAGCAGTGCTTGCTGAACGCCCTCGCCCGACACGTCGCGGGTGATCGAGGGATTCTCGGCCTTGCGGCTGATCTTGTCGATCTCATCGATATAGACGATGCCGCGCTGCGCCCGCTCGACATTGTAATCCGAGGCCTGGAGCAGCTTCAGGATGATGTTCTCGACATCCTCGCCGACATAGCCCGCCTCGGTCAGCGTCGTCGCGTCCGCCATGGTGAACGGCACGTCGAGGATGCGCGCCAGCGTCTGCGCCAGCAGTGTCTTGCCGCAGCCGGTCGGCCCGACGAGCAGGATGTTCGACTTGGCCAGCTCGACATCGGCACCCTTCGCGCCGTGGTTCAGCCGCTTGTAATGGTTGTGCACCGCGACCGATAGGACACGCTTGGCCTGCTTCTGCCCGATGACATAATCGTCGAGCACGTTGCAGATTTCCTGCGGCGTCGGCACGCCACCGTCCTTCTTGGACACCAGGGCGGACTTGGTCTCCTCACGGATGATGTCGTTGCACAGCTCCACGCACTCGTCGCAAATGAAGACGGTCGGCCCCGCGATCAGCTTGCGCACCTCGTGCTGCGACTTGCCGCAGAACGAGCAATAGAGGGTGCTTTTCGAGTTGCCACCGCTCACCTTGTCCATCAATCACCTCTCGCACCCGATACCGGTGCGCTACCGTTGCCGGGGTGCGCATCGTACCGCACCCCGTTAAAGTCACAATCGAAATAAACCGTTCACGCTGAACGACCGTCTTATGCGGCGGCCGATGCGTCGTCGGTCGGAACCGGACGCTTGTCGAACACCTGATCGATCAGGCCGAATTCCTTGGCTTCCTCGGCGCTCATGAACTTGTCCCGGTCCATCGCGCGCTCGATTTCCTCGAGCGGCTTGCCGGTATATTTGGCGTACAGCGTGTTCAGGAAATGCCGCATCCGCAGGATTTCGCGCGCCTGGATCTCGATATCGGCCGCCATGCCCTGCGCCCCGCCCGAGGGCTGGTGGATCATGATGCGGCTGTTGGTGGTCGCGACGCGCATGCCCGGCTCACCCGCCGACAACAGGAAGCTGCCCATCGAGGCGGCCTGGCCGATGCACAGCGTGCCGACGCGCGGACGGATATACTGCATCGTGTCATGGATCGCCATGCCCGCCGTGACGACACCGCCCGGCGAGTTGATGTACATGTAGATGTCCTTCTTCGGATTCTCCGACTCAAGGAACAACAGCTGTGCGCAGATCAGCGAGGCCATGCCGTCCTCGACACCGCCGGTGACGAAGATGATGCGCTCGCGCAGCAGGCGGCTGAAAATATCGAACGACCGTTCGCCGCGGTTCGACTGTTCGATGACGATCGGAACCAGACCGGCCTGCGTCTGCCGGAACCCGACGCCGGCCTGTGCCAGCGGGCTCGCGAAATCGCCGGTCTCGAACGGATTGTGCATGGAAATCTCTCTTATGCCCAGAAGAGCCCCTATGTCGCGTGATGCCCGCGCATATTCAAGCCCCGGCGACGGACGCATTGACAGGGGCCCGCCTTCTTTCGCGCCCCGCGCCGGGCCGAGGCCGCCGATCGAAACTAAAGCGTCGGGTTCATCGGCGCGGGCTGGCTGAGATAGGCGAGCCGCCGCACCTCCTGCCGCCCGCGCACGACCGTATCCAGGATCAGGCCGGTGAACAGGTTGAGCGCGGCCAGCAGCATCAGCCCGGTCGACAAAAGGGCCGTCGGGAAACGCGGCACCTGATGCGTGTCGATATAGGTCAGGATGAGCGGCACCGACAACAGCACCGCCACCACCGCCAGCAGCGCCGCGATGGCACCGAAGAACCACATGGGCCGCTCGATCCGATAGAGCTTGATGATCGTGCGCAGGATGCGCCAGCCGTCCGAATAGGTGCTGAGCTTCGAGGCCGATCCCTCGGGCCGCGCATAATAGGGCGTCGCGATCTCCGCGCAGGGCATCTTGAGCTCGAGCGCATGGACGCTGATCTCGGTCTCGATCTCGAAACCGACGGACAGCACCGGGAAGCTCTTGACGAAACGGCGGGAAAAAACGCGATATCCCGACAGGATGTCGGAAAAGCTGCGCCCGAAAAGCTGGGCCAGCATGCCGGTCAACAGGGCGTTGCCGAAACGATGCCCACGGCGATAGGCCAGTTCGGCCTCGCTCACCCGCTGGCCGACCACCATGTCCAGCTGTTCCTCGACCATTCGCCGGACCAGATCGGGGGCCGACGCCGCGTCGTACGTCGCATCGCCATCGGCCATGACATAGATATCGGCATCGACATCGGCGAACATCCGCCGCACGACCGCCCCCTTGCCCTGGATCCGCTCCGACCGCACGATCGCGCCGGCCGCACGGGCGACGGCGATCGTCTCGTCCTTGCTGTTATTGTCGTAGACATAGATGGTTGCCGAGGGCAGCGCGGCCCGGAACCCTGCAATGGTCTGCGCGATCGCCGCGTCTTCGTTATAGCAGGGCAGCAGCACCGCGATCTTGGTATCAGTCCAGCCCATGCGTCCCCGCGCCCATGACGCTCAAAAAAGGAGGCCGGGGTTAAGCCGATTTTTCACACCCGTGCAATAGCGTCCACCCCCTGGCGACATTCCGGGATGAGGCGGGACGCCAAGGATATTTGGCAATGACGGACAGAGGCCGAGGCGTGACGGCAGGACATATTGACCGCGGCCCACG
The DNA here is from genome assembly GCF_040560405.1 of Facivitalis istanbulensis. Classification (NCBI taxonomy): domain Bacteria; kingdom Pseudomonadati; phylum Pseudomonadota; class Alphaproteobacteria; order Sphingomonadales; family Sphingomonadaceae; genus Facivitalis; species Facivitalis istanbulensis. Next base: position 46,103 of record NZ_JAVSCQ010000026.1, on the reverse strand, counting down.
ATGGCGGGTCGCGGCACGGACCATCCCGATCATGCTGATCGCGGTCGCCTGCCTCAGCTGGGTCGCAATCGCCAACGGCTTCCCCCTCGTCTTCTCGGACACGGGCACCTACCTCGCCACGGCACTGCAATTCCGGTATCCGCTCGACCGACCGCCGGTCTATGGTCTGGCGATCTTGCTGCCGGTTCGACTGGCGGGGCCATGGGGCATCGTCGCGGTCCAGGCGATCGGCAGCGTCCTGCTGCTGCATCCGGCGTTGACGATCGGGCGCGGCCCCCTCCGGCCCACCCTCTGGCTGGCGGCGTGCATCCTGCTGGCGATCGGCAGCAGCCTGCCCTGGCTGGTCGGTCAGATCATGCCCGACCTGGCCACCGGCTTCCTGCCGCTGGTCATCTTCGCGCTGATGGCCCGGCCCGGCGCGGCGATGCCGCGATGGCATCGCCTTGGCCTGACGGGGATCCTCGCCCTGCTGATCGGCGTCCATCTGAGCCATATCCCGCTCAGCGTCGGGTTGCTGGCCCTCACGATCGGCGGCCTCTGCCTGACAGGCGTACCCATACGCCAGGCGATACGCCGCGCCGTCGCCCCGGCCGCCGCCATCGCCCTTTCGGTGCTCGGGCTCAGCAGCATGAACCTGATCGCCGAGGATGAATTCAAGCCCTCGCTATCGTCGGACATGTTCATCCTGGCGCGCCTGCTCGACGGCCATGTCGCCCAGCCGGTCCTCGCCCGGCTGTGTGCGACCCAGCCGCTGGTCCATTGCGCCATCCGCCCGCTGGTCGACGACCCGCGAAGCGAGAAGCCGGGCCAGGCCTATCTCTGGGATCCGCGCTCGCCGCTGCTGACGCCCGCGCTGAGCAAGGACCGGGCGCGCACCGTCGCCGAGCAGAAACGCATCATTCACGCGGTCCTGCGCGAAGACCCGATGGGGGTGCTGGCGCTGGGCGGACGGGGCTTTGTCGCGCAACTGACCACCGTGCGAACCGGCGTGTTGCCGCCCTATGGCCCGGAAATGAATATCAGCCATGTCCTGGCGACCAGCCTCCCCACCGAGATGCCGGCCTTTCGCCATGGGCTCCAGCAGCGTGATGCCTTGAATCGGCTGAAGATCTTTCCCGACGTCGCGATCGCCGGGACGATCGCGGCGCTGTTGCCGGTGATGGCGCTATGGGCCGCGCGGCGGCGGCGATGGCCTCTTCTCGGCCTCATGGCGCTGGTGGCAGCGACCCTGTTGCTCAATGCGGCAGTAACCGGAGCGCTGTCAGGACCGGACGACCGTTACCAGAGTCGCGTCCTGTGGCTGCTGCCGCTCGTGGCCATCCGATTCCTGCTCGAATGGCGATCGGCGCAAAAGGCGGCATCCCGCCCATAGTCAGAAAGGGGCGGCCGCTCGCGCGACCGCCCCTTTCATGTCCGTTCGGGCAAATCCGGTCCATTTCAACGGACCGGATATCGCGCCTTACTCGGTCGGCGCGGCCTTCTTCGCGCGCGGCTTCTTCGCCGGCGCTTCCTCGGTCGCCTCGGCCGCCGTTTCACCGTCCGCAGCCACGGCCTTCTTCGCGCGCGGCTTCTTGGCCGGGGCAGCCTCATCAGCACCGGCCTCGTCTTCGGTCGACGCGACCTTCTTCGCGCGGGTCGCCTTCGGCTTCGGCGCTTCCTCTGCCGTCACCTCGGTCTGATCCGCCCCGTCATGATCGTGGTCATGGCCATGGTCGTGATCATGGTCATGATTGTGGATATGCGTGCCGGTCGCGAAACCGTCCTCGCTCTCGATCGCGGCTTCGAGTTCCTCACGCGTGGTCTCGCGATCGGTGATCTCGGCCTTCTCGAACAGGAAGTCGACGACCTTGTCCTCATAGAGCGGCGCGCGCAGCTGGGCGGCGGCCATCGGCTCCTGCTGGATATACTGGATGAAGCGCTGGCGATCTTCCGGGCCGTATTGCTGCGCGGCCTGCGCGATCAGGCGGTTCATTTCCTGTGCGCTGACATCCACGCCATTGGCCTGGCCGATTTCCGAAAGCAGCAGGCCCAGGCGGACGCGGCGCTCGGCGATCTTCTGATAATCGTCGCGCTCCTTCTCCATCTCGGCCTTGGCGGCCTCGGGGTCTTCCTCATGGGTCGCTTCATGTTCGAGCTGCGCCCAGATCTGCGAGAATTCGGCCTCGACCATCGACGGCGGCACTTCGAAGTCATGACCGTCGGCCAGCTGGTCGAGCAGCTTGCGCTTCATATAGGTGCGGGTCAGGCCGTTATGCTCCTGCTCGATCTGCCCCTTGATCAGGCCGCGCAGCTGCTCAAGGCTCTCGAGACCCAGATTCTTGGCCATCTCGTCATCGACCTTGGCCTCGCCCGCGGTCTTCACCGACTTGATGGTCAGGTCGAAGGTGGCCGGCTGGCCAGCCAGGTTCTTGGCGGGATAATCCTCGGGGAAGGTAACCGAGATCTGCTTCTCCTCACCGGCCTTCACGCCGACGAGCTGCTCCTCGAAGCCCGGGATCAGGCGACCGCCGCCGATCTCGACGGCCATGTCCTCGCCCGAGCCGCCCTCGAAGGCGACGCCATCGGCGGTCTTGCCGACGAAGTCCACGGTGACCTGGTCGCCCTGCTCGGCGGCCTTGTCGGCCGCATCGTCCCAGCGCTTCTGCTGGTCGGCGAACTTCTGGAGCTGCTCGTCCACCGCCTCGTCGGCGACCGGCACCGTCAGGCGATCGAGCTTCAGCGCATCGATCGCGGGGGCCGGCACCTGCGGCAGCACTTCCAGCGTGACGGTCAGCTTGGCATCCTGACCCGGCTCATAGCCTTCGGCCAGTTCGACCTGCGGCTGCATGGCGGGGCGCAGGCCCTGCTCGGCGATCAGCGACTGCACGCCTTCCTGCAACGCGGTGTTCAGCGCGTCCTGCAACAGCGCGGGGCCGTGCATCTTGCGAACCAGATTCGCGGGCACCTTGCCGGGACGGAAGCCGGGCAGCTTCATCTGCGGAGCGATCCGCTTCAGCTCGGCATCGACCTTGGTTTCGATGTCCTGGGCAGTGATGGTGAGCGTGTAGGCGCGCTTCAGCCCCTCGTTCAGCGTCTCGACAGTCTGCATCTAAAGGCCTTCAATCTGGAGAAATTCCGTGTGGCTGTCGCCCCGTTGTGACCGGGGACTGGTGCGGGCGAAGGGACTCGAACCCCCACATCTTACGATACTGGAACCTAAATCCAGCGCGTCTACCAGTTCCGCCACGCCCGCACGAGGACACCGCCGATGGGCGCGCGTCTATATCACCATGGGCGTCGGGGGCAAGGGACAACAGGCAACATCGGCGTTCGCCATGCGTTTATCCCCTTCACCCCACAGGAGAGCGACGATGGCGACCCAGCCCCCGCCCGAGAGTCCACAGCCGACCCAGCCCGCGCAACCCGACGCGCCGCCGCCCGAAATCATGCCGCCCGCCCCCGATATCGACCAGCCCGCACCGGGCGTCGGTCCGGGCGATCCCGGTACGCAACAACCCCCGCAGATTTGAGGAACTGTCATGGCCAGCCATCCCGAACATCATCCCGACAGCCCGCCGCGCGACGATGAGCGCAGCGATATCGAACAGGCGGTCGAGGCGCGATCCGATGCGGTCAAGCGCGGCGAAGGCGGCGAAGAGCCAGTGACCTTCACCAGCTCCGGCGAGCATGACGGCGTCGGCGGCACCGGCGGCGTGGTGCGCAACCAGGATCTCGACGCGCAATAGCCACCGAAAGGACCGCCCCGGCGCGTCACTCACCGCCGGCCCCCCCCTCATTGCCCGATCGAGAAGTCGAACACCTTGGTCATCGTGTTCTTGTCGAACATGCCCGGCCCGCCGCCCGCGCTGATCGAATAGAGGAAGCCATATTCGCCCGGTTCCAACGGCATGTTTGGGGATACGCGGAACACCCCGTTCGCGACGCGATCATAGGTGAAGGCGATACGATCCTTGTCCATTACCCCGGACTTGGCCCCGCCAATGCTGAAGCTGCCCACCCGCGCCTCGCGATGATCCTTCTTCACATCGAAGCGTACCAGGCTGAATTCATTCGGCGACGTGATCGTCGCATTCGGCCCCGTCAGCCACGATCCGCCATTGGCCCCGCTCGACAGGCTGGCATTGGCCTCATCGAAATAGAAATAGAATTCGGGCTTGGCCTTGGCCGAACGGATGCGGGCATGGTCGTTCGGGATGACTGACTTCATCTTGATCGATGCGATCCCGCCGGTCAGCGCATAGCCCAGCATCCCGCCGGTCTTGGTCTGGTTGGCGGTCGTCGGGTCGAGCCGCTGCATCTTCGGCTCCGCGCCCTCGTCGGCGAGCAGGTAGATGCCCGCGGGATGCGGCACCCGCCAGTCGGGCGAATCCGCCGACAGGCTGGCCTTGGCCGATACGCCGCCCTCCTGCGACGCGGACAGCATCGCCGCGATGACCGGCGACGGGACGCCCTGCTTCTTGAGCGCGATCAACTGGTCCGTGCCCAGATCGAAGCGATTCGGCGACGCCTTGATCTTGGCGATATCCGCTTCTTCGCCAAGCCCGGCCTGAACGAGCGTCACAACCGTCTGATTGTTCAAGACTTCGGCCGCAACAGGCGCCGCCACGCACAGCATGGCCGCCGCCAGCATCCCCCATTTCATATCGATTCCCCCGTGCGAACATGATGTTCGACGGCAATATGTCTATGACGTCGAACAACAGTTCGACAGAGGATTTTTGCGAAAGCTGGTCGCCATGCCCCGCCCAACACTGCGGAGCATGGCGAAGGGCCTTAGTTGCCCGCCAGCGCCTTCTTCAGCAGGTCGTTGACCACCGCCGGATTGGCCTTGCCGCCCATCGCCTTCATCGTCTGGCCGACGAAGAAGCCGAACAGCGCCTCCTTGCCCCCGCGATACTGGCCGAGCTGGTTGGGGTTCTTCGCCAGAACCTCGGCGATCACCGCCTCGATCGCGCCGGTGTCGCTGGTCTGCTTGAGTCCGCGTTCCTCGACGATCTTCGACGGACCGTCGCCGGTATCCAGCATGATCTCGAACACCTGCTTGGACAGGCTCCCCGACAACGTGCCGTCGGCGACCAGCGCCAGCAACTCGGCCGCCTGCGCGGGCGAGACCGGGCTTTCGGTGATGTCCTTGCCCAGCCGGTTGAGCGCGCCGTACAACTCGGCCGCCACCCAGTTGGCGGCCTGTGCAGGCTTGGCCTGCGAACCCTCCAGCGCCTCCAGCAGGCCGTCGAACCAGCGCGCCGTCTCGACCTCGGCGGTCAGCACGTCGGCATTATAGGCGCTCAGGCCCAGCGCCTCGTAACGGCGGCGCTTGGCGTCGGGCAGTTCGGGCAGGCTGGCCCGGCATTCCTCGACGAACGCATCGGTCAGTTCCAGCGGCAGCAGGTCGGGATCGGGGAAATAGCGGTAATCATGCGCATCTTCCTTCGACCGCATCGAACGGGTGGTGCCGCTCTCGACGTTGAAGAGACGGGTTTCCTGGACGATCCGGCCGCCGCCCTCGATCACCTCGACCTGGCGTTTCGCTTCATATTCGATCGCCGCCATGACGAAGCGGACCGAGTTGACATTCTTCGTCTCGGTGCGCGTGCCGAACTCCTCGCCGGGCTTGCGGACCGACACGTTGACGTCGGCGCGCATCGAGCCTTCTTCCATATTGCCGTCGCACGACCCGACATAGCGGAGGATCGCGCGCAGCTTGCGCAGATAGGCCCCCGCTTCGGCGGGGGAGCGCATGTCGGGGCGGCTGACGATCTCCATCAGCGCGACGCCCGAGCGGTTCAGGTCGACATAGGACCGCTTGGGATGCTGATCGTGCATCAGCTTGCCCGCATCCTGCTCGACATGGATGCGCTCGACCCCGATCGCCTTGGTCGGGCCGTCGGGGTTCTTCTCGTCCAGGCTGACCTCGATCACGCCCTCGCCCACCAGCGGGTGGTAGAGCTGGCTGATCTGATACCCCTGCGGCAGATCGGCGTAGAAATAATTCTTCCGGTCGAAGCGCGACCACTTATTGATCTGCGCATCGATCGCCATGCCGGTGCGCACCGCCTGACGGATACACTCCATGTTTGGCACCGGCAGCATTCCCGGCATCGCGGCGTCGACCAGCGACACCTGGGTGTTGGGCTCCGCGCCGAAGGCGGTCGCGGCGCCGGAGAACAGCTTGGCGTTGGAAGTGACCTGGGCATGGACTTCCAGGCCGATTACGACCTCCCATTCGCCGGTCGCGCCCTGGATGCGGTATTCGCTCATGTTCGATCTCGATGATGAAGATAGTTGATCGCCGTCAGGACGGCGTTGCTGCCCAGCAGCGCGACGATCCAGCAGGCGGACAGGATGCGCAGGATCGCGGTTTCGAAGCCGAGATTCCGCGCCTCCATCAATCCGACATAGGCCGCGATCGCGGCGAGCATCAGGAACCCGATGCCCAGCCGCACCTCGCCGCGCAGGATCACGCTGTTGCCCACGCACAGGCACAGGATGAACCCCGCCACGCCGAGGAAGAACCGCGCCAACGCGTGATGGTCGAAGGGGTGGTTGTCGATATTGCTCAACGACACGCCGACATAGGCGCTCAGGATCGCCCCGAACGCGACGTTCAGGGCACCCTGCGCCTCCCGCAACACGGCGATGTTGCGGGTCGCGAAGACGCGGTCGCTTACCACCAGGCCTCGGGCCGGGCGGTAAAGCCCGCCCGCTGCTCGATGGCGAGCCCGGCGTTCAACACGCCCTGTTCGTCCAGCGGCTTGCCGATGACCTGGAGGCCGAGCGGCAGCCCGTCCTTGTCCAGCCCGCCCGGCACCGACATGGCGGGCAGCCCCGCGAGCGAGGCGGGCACCGTGAACACGTCGTTGAGGTACATGGCCAGCGGGTCGGCCTGCTTCTCACCCAGCGAGAACGCCGCCGAGGGCGCGGTCGGGGTGAGCAGCACATCGCATTGCTCGAAGGCCCGCTCGAAATCGCGGGCGATCAGGGTGCGGACCTTCTGCGCCTGGGTGTAATAGGCATCGTAGAAGCCCGCCGACAGGACATAGGTGCCGATCAGGATGCGGCGCTTCACCTCGTCACCGAACCCGGCGGCGCGGGTCGCAGCGTACATATCCTGCAACCCCGCCCCTTCGGGCAGGTCGCGCAGGCCATAGCGCACGCCGTCATAACGGGCGAGGTTGGACGACGCCTCGGCCGGCGCGATGATGTAATAAGCCGGCAGCGCGTACCGGGTATGCGGCAGCGAGACCTCGACGATCTCCGCCCCCGCATCGCGCAGCCAGTCGATGCCCTGCTGCCACAGCGCCTCGATCTCGGCGGGCATGCCGTCGACGCGATATTCCTTGGGCACGCCGACCTTCTTGCCCTTCAGGTTCGCCGACAGCGCGGCTTCCCAGTTGGGCACGTCGAGCTTGAGCGAGGTCGCGTCCTTGACATCGAAGCCCGCCATCGCCTCCAGCATGATCGCGCAGTCGCGGACATCACGCGCCATCGGCCCCGCCTGGTCGAGCGAGGAGGCGAAGGCGATCGTGCCCCAGCGCGAGCAGCGGCCATAGGTCGGCTTGATGCCCGAGATGCCGGTGAAGGCGGCGGGCTGGCGGATCGAGCCGCCCGTATCGGTGCCCGTCGCGCCGGGAGCCAGCCCCGCCGATACCGCCGTCGACGATCCGCCCGACGAGCCACCGGGGGCCAGCGCCGCCGTGTCGTTGGGACGCCGCCAGGGCGAGATGACGTTGCCGAACGCGCTGGTCTCGTTGGACGATCCCATGGCGAACTGGTCGAGGTTCAGCTTGCCCAGCATCCCCGCGCCCGCATTCCACAGATTCTGCGACACCGTCGATTCATAGGGCGGCACGAAGCCTTCGAGGATCTTGCTGGCCGCCGTAGTCGCGACGCCCTTTGTCGCGAACAGGTCCTTCATGCCGATCGGCACGCCGGCGAGCGGCTTGAGCGTCTCGCCCGCCGCCCGCGCGGCGTCGGCCGCATCGGCGGCGGCGATCGCGTGCTCGGGGGTTTCGACCAGAAAGGCGTTGAGCGCACGGGCGCCCGCGACCTTGGCGTTGAAGGCCTCGGCGACGTCGCGCGCCTTGAACTGGCCATCGCGCACGCCGTCGCGAATGGCGGCGATGCCGAGCGTGGTCAGGTCGGTCATTATTCGATCACTTTCGGCACCGTGAAGAAGCCGTGTTCGGCTTCGGGCGCATTCTGCATGAGGAGGTCGCGGATGCCGCCATCATTGACGACGTCGTCGCGCAGGCGAAGCTGGTTCGGGATCACCGCGGTCATCGGCTCGACACCTTGCGTGTCGACCTCGCCCAGTTGCTCGATCCAGCCCAGGATGTTGCCGAGTTCGGGGGCGAGACGCGTCGCGTCCTCCTCGGTGATCGCGATGCGGGCCAGGCTCGCGATCTTCTTCACGGTTGCGGTATCTACGGACATGGATTTGCGGCTAGCATCGCCGCGCCGCTTCGCGCAACGTTTTTGCCGTCAGCCTGGTCCGTCGGCGATTGCAACCGGGGCACGCCCCATCGCAGGAACAGCAGTTGCGGTGCGAGCATTTATGCTGCAATGCACAATGGAGTGACGACTTGGCGCGCAAATTCCTGTATGTCGTGGCGGCGATCATCGTGCTGAGCATCGCGGCCACCTTCGCCTATCGCCTGTTCGGCAACCAGCTGCTGCGCTGGTCCACGGTGCCCAGCGAATCGTTCCGGGCACAGGCGGCGCCTCCGGCCGAACTCTACAAGCGCCGCATCATGTGGCTGGCGCGGCCCGACATCCCGGACAATCCCGCGCTCTGGACCCCGGCCGGCTACGCGCCGGGCCAGCCCGACACCGGCGCGGCGGTGTTCTTCATCCACCCGACCTCCTATATCAACAAGGCGCACTGGAACGCGCCGATCGACGATCCGGAGACCAATGGCCGGGCCGAACTGTTCCTGCGCGGACAGGCCAGCGCGTTCAACGCGGCGGGCGACATCTGGGCGCCACGCTATCGCCAGGCCACCTTCGGCGCCTTCCTGACCAGCGCACAGGATGCCGAGCGGGCGCTCGATCTGGCCTATCGCGACGTCGATGCGGCCTTCACCGCCTTTTTGGCGCAGGTGTCGCCGAAGCGGCCGCTGATTTTGGCGGGGCACAGCCAGGGCGCGCTCCACCTGTCGCGCCTGTTGACCGACCGCGTCGCCAAGGACCCCGCGCTCCGGCGGCGGATCGTCGCGGCCTATGTCGTCGGCTGGCCGGTGTCGATGACCGCCGATCTGCCCGCCATGGGCCTGCCCGCCTGCGAACGCGCCGACCAGACCGGCTGCATCCTCAGCTGGCAGAGCTTCGGCGAGCCGGCCGATCCGTCGCTGATCCTCGACGTGTTCGACCAGACCAGCGGCTATACCGGCGCGCCCCGCAAGGACAGCGCGATGCTGTGCACCAATCCGCTGACCGGCACGCCCGGCGCGGCGGCGCCGGCCACCGCCAATCTGGGCACGCTCTATCCCGCCGCCGACCTGAAGAGCGCCACCATCGCCGCCGGGCGCGTGCCCGCCAGATGCGAGGGGCGCGGCATCCTGACCATCGGCGAAGGCCCCGCCGTCGGCCCCTATGTGCTGCCGGGCAACAATTACCACGTCTATGACTATAGCCTGTTCTGGGCGAATATCCGCGCCGATGCGGAGCGCCGCTTGAAAGCCTTTCGATGACCCTGATCACCACCGACCGTCTTGCGTTTCGTGCCGCCCTGCCCTCGGGCGGGCGGCTGATCGGACTGGACGTCGGCACCAAGACGGTCGGCACCGCGCTGTGCGATGCCGGATGGAGCTTTGCCAGCCCCGCCACGCTGATCCGCCGGACCAAGTTCACCAAGGACAAGGAGCAACTGGTCGCGATGATCACGGCGCAGGGCGTCGAGGGGCTGGTCATCGGCCTGCCGCTCAACCTCGACGGCAGTGAAAGCCCGCGCTCGCAATCGACCCGCGCCTTTGCCCGCAACTGCGCCGATCTGGGGCCGATCCTGCTATGGGACGAACGCTGGTCGACCGTCGCGGTCGAACGGACGATGATCGAACAGGATATGAGCCGGGCCAAGCGCGCCGAGCGGATCGACAATCTCGCCGCCGCGCATATCCTGCAAGCCGCGATCGACGCGCTGGTCATGGCCTGACGCCTCCGGGGCGCGGGCTATGATCCGGGACGCGGGCGGCGTGCCGAATCGGGACGCGACGCGAGTCACGATTCGGCGGCGCGGGCTCTTGTTGCGGAACGGGCGCTGCGGCAAACCATGCGCCGTATGACACCGGCCCCGTCCCCGGCCCAGCGACCGGCCCTGGCCCTGCGGCCATGGTCCCGCCCTGCCTTCTGGACGGGCGCGATGCTTGTCATCGTGCTGCTGACCCTGATGACCGCGATGGTCTGCGCGATGCGGTTCCGTGGGCCATGGTATGACGAATTCTATACCCTCTATGTCACGCGGCCCGGCATTCCGCTGAGCCTGTCGATCCACCATTGGCTCGCGGACAATCATCCGCCGCTCTTCTACGCTCTGGTCCGCGCGACCGCCTGGCTGGGAGACGCTGTCGAGGCGCGCCGCGCGGTCAATCTGATGCTGTTCAGCGGCGCGGGCGTGCAGATCGCATGGCGGCTGCGCCCCGCCCCGCTGCGGCGGATCGGCTGGGTCTATGCCATCGCGATTGCCGGAGCATGGCCGGCAATCCAACGCGCCGCCGAGTTGCGCTCCAACTATCTGGCCTTCGCATCCGCCGCCGTGGCAGTGGCGGCGCTGGTCGCCTTCGACCAGTATCGCGCGCGCCGTCCCCGCCTGGCATGGGCGATGATGGCGCTGGCGCTGCTGGTCGCGTTCAACGTCCATCTGGCGGCGAGCATCATGATGGGCGGCGTGGTCGGCGCGGCGATCCTGCGCCGGCTCCTGGCCCGCGACCGCCGCGCGGCGGCGAGCCTCATCAGCGCCGCAATGCTGGCCGCCCTGCCGATGCTCGGCCATCTGGCCCTGTCCTTCACGCGGATCGAGGCGAATACGCGCCAATTCTGGATTCAGGGCGGCGTGAACAGCGCCCGCTGGGCGATCGAAACCGAAGTCTTCCACAACCTGACCGGCAATATCCCGGTGACGCTGGCCGCCATGATCGGCACCGTCCTGCTCGCGCGGGCGGCGTGGCGCGGGCGGCGTTTGCCCCCGGAGGCCGATATGGCGCTCACGCTGCTGCTGGGATGGGCGATGGGCTGCGCGCTGCTGGTGGCGCTTCATCTCTGGCGCCCGTTCATCATCGATCGCTATCTGGTCGCGCTGCATCCCCCACTCGCCATGGTCCTGGCGCTGGGGGCGACCGCGCTGCTCGACCGGCTGCGCGGTCGTGTCGCCCTGTTGCTGTATCTCGCCATGACGGTCGCCGCGCTTGCGACGATCCGCGACCAGTTCGCGCGGACGATCATCCTGCCGAGCTGGTACGATACCGGACGGGCGATCGCGACGATTCGGGGCCGATGCCCCGCCACGCGCGTGCAGGTCGACCTGGCGGGCAACCGCGCGGTGCTGGACAGCCCGCCGGCGGACAATGCCCGCGTCATGCCCTTCGCCTATGCGATGGTCGCCCGGCGGATGGGTTTTCCGCTGGCGTCGCCCGCCGACCACAGCATGGACCGCCATTGCCCAACCCTGTTCTGGACCGAGCATGTCGCGGGCGAATCGGTCACGGCGGATGGCCTGGCGGCCCCGCTGCGCGCCGCCGGTTTCCCAATCGGCCCCGTCCGCCTGCTCCGGCTCGGCGACGGCCATGTCCTGATGGCCTGGCCGCAAGACCCATCGACACCCCTGACCCGCCCGCATCGCTAACGCGGCCCTTGCCGAAGCGCGTCACGGCCGCTACCCGGCGGCTTTAATGCACATCTCGGATCATCGCCCCGGCACGCTCATTCAGGGTGGCGCCGTTTTTCCGCACCGGCATCTGACCGGAATCGACGGCCTTCAACCGCATGAGATCATGTTCCTGCTCAACGAGGCGGAACATTGGCTCGATCGCGGCGCGACCGATACACCGGATATCCGGCTGGCGGGCCTCACCCAGATCAACGCCTTCTTCGAGAATTCGACGCGAACGCTTCTGTCCTTCGAGATCGCGGGCAAGCGGCTGGGGGCGGACGTGGTCAACATGCATGCGGCCCAGTCGAGCGTGAAGAAGGGCGAGACGCTGATCGATACGGCGATGACGCTGAATGCGATGCGCGCAGACGTGATCGTGATCCGCCATATGGCGAGCGGCGCGGTTCGCCTGATCGCCGACAAGGTCGACTGCCCGGTGCTGAACGCGGGCGACGGGTGGCATGAGCACCCGACCCAGGCGCTGCTCGACATGCTGACCATCCGCCGCCGCAAGGGCAGCGTCGCCGGACAGAAGGTCGTGATCTGCGGCGACATCCTGCACAGCCGGGTGGCGCGCTCCGACATTCTCGCGCTCACCGCCCTGGCCGCCGAAGTGCGGGTCTGCGCGCCCTCCACCCTGATGCCGAAGGGCATGGATCGCATGTTCGTCACCCCTTTCACCGATTTCGACGAAGCGATCGAAGGCGCCGATGTCGTCATGATGCTGCGCGTCCAGAATGAACGGATGGCGGGGGGCTATATCCCGTCCACCCGCGAATACCGGATGCGCTATGGCCTGACCGCCGAACGGCTGAAACGCGCCAAACCCGATGCGCTGGTCATGCACCCCGGCCCGATGAACCGGGGCGTCGAGATCGACTCCGAGGTCGCCGACGGGCCGCAATCGGCGATCACCGAGCAGGTGGCGATGGGCGTCGCGGTCCGCATGGCCTGCCTGGACGTGCTGACCCGCCGGGCGCGCAAGCTGGAGGGCTGGGCATGAGCATTACCGCCTTCACCAACGCCACGCTGGTCTGCCCGGTCGGCGGCGAGATCAGGGGCGAGACGCTGCTGGTCGAGGATGGCGTCATCACCGGCTTCGGCGACGCACCCCAGGGCGCGACCGTCATCGACTGCGGTGGCAAGATGCTGGCCCCCGGCATTGTCGACCTGGGCGTGTTCAAGGTCGACAATGAAGCGGCCCGCGCCGGCGGGATCGTGCGCATCGGCCTGATGCCCGACCAGTCGCCGGTGCTGGACGATCCGGGCGTGGTGCAACGCGCCGCGCTGATCGGGCGGCCCGACCTGTGGATCCATCCGATCGCGGCGGCGACCCACGCGCTGGCCGGGACCGACCTGGCCGAAATGGCCGTCTGCGCCTCGGCCGGTGCGCGGGCGGTGGGGACCGGGCGGGGCTGGATCGCCGATTCGGGGGTCATGCACCGCGTGCTGGCCTATGCCGCCGACCTTGGCCTGACCGTCATCACCCATGCCGAGGATGGCGGATTGACCGCCGATGCGGTCGCGACCGAGGGCGAGACGGCGAGTCGCCTGGGCCTGTCCTCCGCCCCCGCCATCGCCGAGTCGCTCGCCATCGCGCGCGACCTGATGCTGGCCGAGGAGACCGGCGCGAAGCTGCATATCCGCCAGGTGACGACGGCGGCGGGCTTCGACCTGATCCGCGCGGCCAAGCGGCGCGGGGTCAAGGTGACGTGCGGGATCACCCCGGCGCACCTGCACCTGTCCGACATCGCGATCACCGACTTCCGCACCTTCGCCCGCCTCTCGCCGCCGTTGCGCGACGAAAGCGACCGGCAGGCGGCGCTAGCGGCGGTGGCGGACGGGACGATCGATGTGATCGGATCGGGCCACGACCCGCACGGACCCGAGGCCAAGCGCCTGCCTTTCGTCGACGCCGCGCCGGGCATGGCGGGGGCCGAGACGCTGTTGCCGCTGGCGCTGATGCTGGTCCGCGACGCGCGGATCACCCTGCCCCGGCTCTTCGCGTTGCTGGCCGCCCATCCGGCGCAGGTGCTGGGCCTCGACACCGGCACATTGGAACCCGGCAAGCCCGCCGACCTGATGCTGTTCGATGCCGAGATTCCATGGATGGTGTCGGGCGAGACCTTGGCGTCGGCGGGGAATACGCCGTTCGACGGCTTCCCGGTCCAGGGCCGCGCGCTGCGGCTGTGGAAGGCGGGGCGGGAGATACGCTGACCCCGCCATTGCCCGGCTTTCGCGATTCGACTCCTCCGCCAACCTGGGCGCCGGTCTGTACCGGGTGACGGACAGAAAAAACCCTCCCCAAGACGGCTTGGGGAGGGTTTTTCGTCTTAGCCGCGACGGTTGCCGCGGGGTGCGCCGCCCTGGGTCGGGCGGGGCGCGTAGCGGCGCGGGCCGCCCGGACCACCGGCGGGACGACCACCACCCGGGCGACCGCCGCCCGGCCCGCCACGACGCGGGCCGCCATGGCCCGAACCGCCGGCGGGCGGGCCATCGGCCTGCTCGATCGCGATATCGTCCTCTGCCTGTTCCGCCTCGGTCCGCTTGAGCGCGGCGACGAAGCGCGATGCCAGCGCGGTCGGCACCTCGAACAGCGTCTCGGTCGGCTGGATGCGGATCGCGCCGATCTCGTTACGGGTGATGTGTCCGCGACGGCAGATCAGCGGCAGCAGCCAGCGCGGATCGGCATTCTGGCGGCGACCGACATTCATGCGGAACCAGACGGTGTCGTCAAAGCCCTCCCGACGCTCGCGCGGCGGCGGTGCGTCGCCCTCGACCAGTTCTTCGGCCTGGGGCAGCGCGGCGCGGTGTGCGCGGACCAGCGCGGCGGCGATGTCCTCGGCCGACTTTTCGGCGAGCAGGCGGGTGGCCAGTTCGCGGTCGGCGTCATCCACCTCGACGGGAGCCAGCAGCGCGGTCAGCAGGCGCTCGCGATCCTGCTCGCGAATTTCCTCCAGCGTCGGCGCCCGGCGCCATTCGGCGTCGATCCGCGCACCGCGCAGCATCCCCTCGACCCGGCGACGGCGGGGATAGGGGACGATCAGGATCGCGGTGCCCTTGCGGCCCGCGCGTCCGGTACGACCCGAACGGTGCTGCAACGCCTCGGCATCGCGGGGGATTTCGACATGGATGACCAGCGTCAGGCCGGGCAGGTCGATGCCGCGCGCGGCGACGTCGGTCGCGACGCAGACACGCGCGCGGCCGTCGCGCAGCGCCTGCAACGCATGGTTGCGCTCATTCTGCGAATGCTCGCCCGACAGCGCCACCGCCGAAAAGCCGCGATCGACCAGGCTGGCGTGCAGATGGCGGACATTGTCGCGGGTGGCGCAGAACAGGATCGCGACTTCCGCCTCGTGCAGGCGCAGCAGGTTGACCACCGCCGCCTCGATATCGGCGGGCGCGACCGTCACCGCCTGATAGGCGATGTCGGCATGGCCCTTGTCCTCGCTGATCGTCTCGATCCGCTTGGCATTGGTCTGATAGCGCTTGGCGAGCTGCACGATCGGGCGCGGCATCGTCGCCGAGAACAGCAACGTGCGGCGCTCCGACGGGGTGCCGTCGAGAATCTGCTCCAGATCTTCGCGGAAGCCCATGTCGAGCATCTCGTCCGCCTCGTCGAGGACGACGAACTTGAGCGAGGAGAGGTCAAGCGCGCCGCGCTCCAGATGGTCGCGCAGACGGCCCGGCGTGCCGACGACGATATGCGCGCCATGGCTCAGCGCCCGACGCTCGCGCGAGGCGTCCATGCCGCCGACACAGGTTGCGATGCGCGCGCGCGCCCCGGCATAGAGCCATTCCAGCTCACGGCTGACCTGCAACGCCAGTTCGCGGGTCGGCGCGATGACCAGCGCCATCGGCGCCCCGGCCTGGGGCAGATGCTCGCCGCCCTGAAGCAGTTCATGCGCCATGGCGAGGCCGAAGGCGACGGTCTTGCCCGAACCCGTCTGGGCGGACACGATCAGGTCGCGGCCTTGTGCGTCCTCCTGAATGACGGCGGCCTGGACGGGGGTCGGCGCGGCATAGCCACGCGCGGAAAGGGCAGCCGACAGGACCGGCGGCAAGGCAGAAAAAGGCATGGGGACTCCAACAGAAAAAGGAGCGCGTACCGCCGAACCAAGGGACCCATCCCACTCGGTTGGCGGATACACCCATGCGGCACGGGTGATTGTTAGCGTTCCGTGAAAGCGAGGCCCTATACACGGTTCCGCGCGAAACTCAACCGGCGATCCGGCGCTTGCGGTGAAGCGTTGCGCCGGTCATGGAGCCTCCCCATGCCCCACCGCGTTGATCCCCGATGAGTGTCGCCTTTCGCCGCGAATCCGATGAGGAACATCTCGAACCCAAATTCGAGCTGCCGATCCCGCCCGGCCCCAATTGGGTCACGCCGCGCGGGGCTGAGCTAACGCGCGCCAAGGTGGCGGAGGTCGAGGCGGCGCTGGCCGCCGCCGCCGAGGAGGATGAACGCACCCGGCTCCAGCGCGAGTTGCGCTATTGGAACACCCGCGCCGCCACCGCCGAACCCGCCCCCGCACCGGCGGAGGACGAGGTCGGGATCGGCAGCGTGGTGACGATCCGGCTCCACGGACAGACCAGGACGCTGACCATCGTCGGTCATGACGAAGCCGATCCGGCGCAGGATCGCATCGCCTATGCCGCGCCGCTCGCCCGCGCACTGATCGGCGCGATGGCGGGCGAGGCGGTGGCGTTTGGCGGCAAGGCGGATGCGGTGGAGATCCTGGACGTCGCCAACCCCGCCTGACTGTCCCCTATCCTCCTCAGCCGATCGCCCCTAAAGCCCCGCCATGCAAATCTATGACGCGATCATCCTCGGCGCGGGCGCGGCGGGGCTCATGGCGGCGGCGACCGCCGGCCAGCGGGGGCGGCGCGTGCTGGTCGTCGATCATGCCGAGGCGGCGGGCAAGAAAATCCTGATCTCGGGCGGCGGCCGGTGCAACTTCACCAATATCGGCACGGCGCCCGAACGCTTCCTGTCGGCCAACCCGCATTTCGCCAAGTCCGCGCTGGGCCGCTACACCCCCGCCGACTTCCTCGCGCTGGTCGAGGCGCATGGCATCGCCTGGCATGAAAAGACGCTGGGGCAGTTGTTCTGCGACGGATCGGCGCGACAGATCGTCGCGATGCTGCTCGACGAATGCGACAAGGCCGCGCGCGCGGGCGGCGCAGTGGAGATCGCGCTGAACACCCCGGTCGCGCGGGTCGAGCATGACGGCACCGCATTCCGTATCGCCAGCGGCGCGCGAACCGCCACCACGCCCCGGTTGATCGTCGCGACCGGCGGCCCCAGCATCCCGAAAATGGGCGCGACCGGCTATGCCTATGATCTCGCCCGCCAGTTCGGGTTGAAGGTGGTGGAGCCGCGCCCCGCACTGGTGCCGCTGACATTGGGCGGCGAGGAGACGCTGTTCCGCTCGCTGTCGGGCGTCGCGTCGGAGGTCATCGCGCGCGCGGGCAAGACCCGGTTTCGCGAGGCGGCGCTCTTCACCCATCGCGGGCTGTCGGGCCCGGCAATCCTGCAAGTGTCATCCTATTGGCGGCATGGCGAGGCGATCGGCATCGACTTCACCCCCGATGCCGCGGCCGACTGGCTGATCGCCGCCAAGCACGCGCAACCGCGCCAGTCGCCCCGCCGCGCGCTGGGCCAGCATCTGCCCGACCGGCTGGCCGAAACGCTGGCCGAGCGACTGGCGCTGCCGCCAGAGCTGGGCGCGGCGACCGACAAGGCGCTGACCGCCGCCGCCGCCCGCCTGTCCGACTGGCCGTTCCACCCCAATGGCAGCGAAGGCTATGCCAAGGCCGAGGTCACGGTCGGCGGCGTTTCCACCGCGGGCCTGTCGTCGCGCACTATGGAGGCCCGGACGGTGCCGGGACTGCATTTCGTCGGCGAGGCGGTGGACGTCACCGGCTGGCTGGGTGGCTATAACTTCCAATGGGCCTGGGCGAGCGGCCGCGCGGCGGGCGAAGCCGTCTGACCGGCGATTACAGCGAGGCCATGCCGATCCCCGGCCGCGCCCAGCGCGCCATCCGGTCATCCGCCTGCTGTCGCACGAAACAGGCCCCGCCCTCGCCGCGATAGCGACCGCACAGCGCATCCGCCTCCGCCCGGCTGAGCCCGCCGATCGACAGGCGATGCAGCGTGCCTTCGGGCCGATGGACCACCCCGCTCAACGGCACATGCTCGGCCAGACCCGCCAATTGCCGGGTCAGCTGGGCCCAGGCTTTCTGGGCATTGGCCTCCTGGCCAAAGGCCCCGATCTGCACATTCCAATCGCCATGCGCGCGACGCGGCTGGCGCGCTTCGGCCCGGCGCAACAGCGCGGGAGCCGAGACGGGGGCGGCGGCGAACTGCGTCAGGCTGGGGGCCGGACCGGTCGCCATCGGTGCGGCCGCGGGCTGAAGGGGCTCAACCAGCGCCTGAACCACGGGCTTTGACGCGGCGAAGACCGGCGCGGGCGGCGGGGCGGCCGACTCGGCCATGGCGGGCGCGGCGGCGGGTTCGGACTGCGGCAGGGCGCGCGCCATGTCGGCGACCACCACGGCCGAGGGCGCGGCATTGATCGCCAGCGTGATCGGCTGCCCGGTATCGACCGCCGGCCGCACGCCCAGCAACGCCGCGACCTGTTCGGCGGGATTACCGACGCGGACGAAATCGGCCCATTGCTGCATCCGCGCCTCGACATCGGCGGGCGCCATATCGGCCGAGGCGGCCATGCGCGCCATGTCCCACTGGCCGCTGAGCGCCAGCGCCAGCGCCAGATTCTGCCGGGTCTTGGCCGTCGCGCCCTGTTCGCGCGCGGCGGCGGTCAGGATATGCACCGCCTCGCCGGATGCGCCGCCTAGCGCCAGCGCCAGGCCGCGATCGGCGGCGGGAATGCTCGCGGCATGCGCATCGAGCAATGTCCGGGCCCCCGCGCCATCCCCGCCCGCGATCATCGCGAGCGCCAGGTTCAGCGCGCTGCGCCCGTCATTCGGGTCGAGTTGCAGCGCATCGGCGAAAGCCTGTCGCGCCGAGGCGAAGCGCCCCGCCTGCAGATAGCTCTGCCCCAGAAGCTGGCGATAGGCCGCATTATGCGGTTCCGCCGCGACCAGCCGCTCGGCCAGCGCCGTGGCCCCTTCGCCGTCGCGCTGCGCCAGGATGCGACGAGTCCGGTCGGCCAGCGCGGCGGTGGCGCGGGACTCGCCGGCCGACACGTCGTTCAGCCGTGCGGTGCGATGGTTGCTCGTCGAACAGCCCGACAGTCCGCCGGCAACGATCATCGCCGCCAGGCTGCTGCCGACTAGAGTGCGGATCGCGGTCATCGACATCACCCATTCTTCTGGTTGCGAAAGGATGGCCATGCGCCGGTCGCGCGAAATCCTGTGGTCGCGCCGGGCCTGATCGTCCCCCAAATTCCACGCGATCATGCCCCCGCCGGTCATAACGAAGCGTTAAGCGTGGCGGGGTCACATGGTGCGACTTTACCCCCGCCCGCCAGCGGGGCATGGTCGGCCCGGAAATCATGAGGGAAAGAACCACGATGCGCCGCTTCGCCACCGCCGGTGCCGCCCTGATCGCGGTCGTCGCCAGCCTGACCGCCATGCCCGCATCCGCCGACGTCAAGGCCGGGGTGGATGCCTGGGCCCGGGGCGATTTCCGCCAGGCGGTGGAGGAATGGCGCGGCCCCGCCGTCGCGGGCGATGCCGATGCGCAGTTCAATCTGGGTCAGGCCTATAAGCTGGGCCGCGGCGTGCCCGTCGATCCCACGCTTGCCGAAAGCTGGTTCCGCAAGGCCGCCGCGCAGGGCCATGTCCAGGCCGCCGACAATTACGGCCTCGCCCTCTTCCAGGCGGGAAAGAAGACCGAGGCCTTGCCATGGCTGGAGAAATCGGTCGCGCATGGCGAACCGCGCGCGCAACTGGTGCTGGGCACCATGTTGTTCAACGGCGACGGCGTGCCGCGCGACAATCCGCGCGCCTATGCGCTGATGACGCTGGCGTCCGAATCGGGCCTGAAATCGGCTTCGGAAACGCTGACGCAGATGGACCAGTATGTGACGCCCGCCGAACGCGCGCGCGGCGTCGCGATGGCGCAGCAGATGAAGGTGCGGCTGACCAGCATGGCCGCGACACCCGGCAACGCACCGGTGGCGACGCGGCCGCCCGCCACCGTCAAGCCGGTGCCCCTGCCGCCCTCGACCCCGGCAAGGCCCGGCTATGGCGCGAGCTATGCCACGCCCGGTGCCCGGACCGACACCGCGCAGACCGATGCGACGCCCCAGCTCTCACCCAGGACGGCCGCGCCAAAAACGGCCGTGCCGCGCCCCGCCGCCGCCAGGCCCGAACGCCCGGTGGCCAAGCACCCGGCGCAAGGCGCGAACACTGGCCCCTGGCGGATTCAGCTCGGCGCGTTCCGCGATCGCGGCAATGCCGAAGCGCTTTGGGCGAAGGTTCGCGGGCGACTGGGCGGCGCCCGCCCTGCCTTCGTCGCGGCGGGCGGCGTGACACGGCTCCAGGCGGGCGGCTATGCCAACCGCACCGAGGCCGAGGCCGCCTGCCGCCGCTCGGGCCAATCCTGCGTCGTCGTCGCACCGTAAAGGCGACGCCCCGGAAGGAGGCGCGCGCCGCGCGCCTTCAGGCGTTGGCGGCGATCCATTCCTCCACCACCGGGGCGATCCGGTTGCGCCATTTGGAGCCGTTGAAGATGCCGTAATGGCCGACATTCTCGGCCATGTAATAACGCTTCTTCGACTCGGGCAGGCTGGTGGCCAGGGTCAGCGCGGCGCGGGTCTGCCCCAGGCCGGAGATATCGTCGCGCTCGCCCTCGATCGCCAGGATGGCGATATCGGTGATCGCAGCCGGATCGACCGGCTTGCCCCGGTGCCGCATCTCGCCCTTGGGCAGGGCATGACTCTGGAACACCAGCTCGACCGTCTGGAGGTAGAATTCGGCGGTCATGTCGCACACCGCGCGATATTCGTCATAGAAGCGCTTGGTCGCGTCCGCCTCTTCGTCGTCGCCCTGGACCAGATGCTTGAACATCTCCCAGTGCGAGATCATGTGGTTGCCCAGATTCATCGACATGAACCCGGCCAGTTGCAGGAAGCCCGGATAGACCCGCCGCCCCGCGCCGGGATAGGTCATCGGCACGGTCGCGATCGCATTCTGCTCGAACCAGGCATGGGGCCGTTCGGTCGCCAGCAGGTTGACCGCCGTCGGCGCCTCGCGCGTGTCGACCGGCCCGCCCATCAGCGTCAGCGTGCGTGGGGTGCAGGGATGCTTGTCCGCGCTCATCACGCACGCCGCGACATAGCAGGGGACCGAGGGCTGGCACACCGCCAGCATATGCGCGCCCGGGCCGATCGCCTCCAGAAAGGCGATGACATAGTCGACATAATCGTCGAAATCGAACCGCCCGTCGGACAAGGGCACCAGCTTCGCATCGCGCCAGTCGGTGATATACACCTCGCAGCTCGGCAGCATCCGCTCCACCGTGCCGCGCAGCAGCGTGGCATAATGGCCCGACATCGGCGCGACGATCAGCAGCTTAGGGCTGTCCTCCACCCCTTCGCGGCGGAAACGCTTGAGCTGGCCGAAGGGCTTGCGCAGCACGATCTCCTCGTGAACTGCCACGTCGCGGTCGCCGATCCGGGTCTTGGTCAGACCGAAGGCAGGCTTGCCGCGGGGGGCGGAGGCATGGGCGAACACCTCCAGCGCGGACCCCATGATCGCGCCGCCGCCCAGATAGGCGAAGGGGTTGGCCGGATTCTGCAACAGCCCGGCCCCGAAATTGGCGAGGGCGCTGGCCCCGGCCAGCATCGAGCGTTGCATCTCATAGGCGTCGTAGAGCATCGTCCATTCCCCTGCGCGCACCTGACCCAGGGCGCGATCATAGCATGCGATCTAGCACGAAATGCTTGGGGCAAGATGACCAGAATATGGCCATCGCGACATTTTACGCGCCCACGCCCCTACCCTTGGCCCGCATGGGAGCCGGTCATCGCCCCGTCGCCGATGCGCGAATGCGCCCGAACGATGCGCAGGCCATGTCGGTTGGCGTTGAGCCCATGCCTGCGCGCTGCTAGGCCCCCGCGGATCATGGTCAAGTCCGCCGCCGCTCCCAAGCCCGCCGTCCCGCCCAGCCGCCGCCTGAGCAACCTCAAGATGGTCTGGCGCTTCACCCTGCGCTATCCGGGGCATCTGGCGGCGGCCGCGCTGTCGCTGCTCGTCGCGGCGAGTTCCACCCTGTTCATCCCGCGCACCTTTCAGAAGGTGATCGACCATGGCTTCGGGCATGCCGCCAATACCGGCGACATCGCCCCCTATTTCCAGGGCCTGCTGGCCGTGGTGCTGGCGCTGGCCCTGGCCACCGCGTTCCGATTCTACTTCGTATCGTGGCTGGGCGAGCGCACCGTGGCGGATATCCGCATCGCGGTGCAGGCCAATCTGCTGCGCCTGGCCCCCCGCTATTTCGAGGAGAATCGTCCCTCCGAGATCGCCAGCCGGCTGACCGCCGATACCGCGATCATCGAGCAGGTGGTCGGCTCCACCGTCTCGATCGCGTTGCGCAACATCGTGATCGGGATCGGCGGCACCATCTATCTCTTCGCGCTGTCGCCCAAGCTCACCCTGTCGCTGCTGGTGTGCATTCCGCTGGTCGTGCTGCCCATCGTGCTGCTGGGCAAGAAGGTGCGCGGCTATTCGCGCGACAGCCAGGACCGGCTCGCCGATATCGGCGCGATCGCGGTCGAGACGCTGGGCGCGATGAAGGTCGTGCAGGCCTTTGGCCAGGAGCGTCGCGAGGGCGAACGGTTCGAGGCCGCGGTGAGCAACGGCTTCGCCACCTCGCGCCGCCGCTTCCTGCTGCGCGCGATCATGACCGCGACGGTGATCGGGCTGTTCTTCGGGGGGCTGACGCTGCTGCTGTGGGAAGCGGTGGCGGACGTCGCCAGCGGGCGGCTCTCGGGCGGATCACTGACCGCGTTCGTCGTGACCGGGATGCTGGTCGCGGGCTCGTTCCAGGCGCTGACCGAGGTATGGGGCGATATCCTGCGCGCGTCGGGCGCGGCGCAGCGCCTGTCCGAACTGCTCGCCGAACAGCCCGAGATCGCGCCGCCGCCGGCCCCCGCCGTGCTGCCCGTCATCGCGATCGGCGCGCTGCGGTTCGAGGATGTGGTGTTCCACTATCCCACCCGGCCCGAAGTCGCCGCGCTCAACGGCTTTTCGCTCGACATCCGACCGGGCGAGACGGTGGCGGTGGTCGGCCCCTCAGGGGCGGGCAAGTCGACCCTGTTCCAGTTGGCCGAGCGCTTCTACGATCCACAGGCGGGCAGGGTTTCGCTGGACGGGGTCGATCTGCGCGATGCCGACCCGGCGGCGATCCGCAGCCGGATCGCGATGGTCCCGCAGGAAACGGTGATCTTCGGCGCCTCGGCGCGCGACAATCTGCGCTATGGCCGCTGGGAGGCGAGCGACGACGAACTCTGGGCCGCCGCCGAGGCCGCCAATGCGGGCGATTTCCTGCGCGCCCTGCCACAGGGGCTCGACACGTTCCTGGGCGAGGGCGGCGCGCGGCTGTCGGGCGGGCAGCGGCAGCGGATCACCATCGCGCGCGCGCTGCTGCGTGATGCGCCGATCCTGCTGCTGGACGAAGCCACCAGCGCGCTCGACGCCGAGAGCGAGCAGTTGGTCCAGCAGGCGCTGGAGCGGCTGATGACCAATCGCACCACCCTGGTCATCGCCCATCGCCTCGCCACCGTGCGCGCCGCCGAACGGATCGTGGTGATGGACGGCGGGCGCATCGTCGAACAGGGGCGTCATGCGGACCTGATCGCGCAGGGCGGCCTCTATGCCCGGCTGGCGAGCCTGCAGTTCCACGACGTGGTAGGATGAGGCCGGTTTAATACCACATTTACCGGCGTCGCTCCGGCCGATTCCCTTTGCATGCAACTTCGCTCAGCAAACCTCGGACAGCGAGACCGGGCGGCGTGGCGATACCGATCCGCGCCGCCGCCTCAAGGCTCCCAGCACTCGCCGAACCCCTTAACCCGCTGAATACCCGACCTTTCCTATGACGCGCAAAGCCGCTTGCCCCTGACCGCCCTCTCCCCTAGGCTCCGACAATACCATTTGAATACCGGAGAGACAGGATGAGGCGGCGGGCAATCAGGGCAATGGGCGGCGTGCTTCCGATCCTTGGCGCGGCGATGCTGGTGACGCCAGCCGCCATGGCCGAGCCGGTGACGCGCCCCATGCTCTATCCCGCTCCCACCGCGCTGACGCTGGGACAGGGCGCAATCCCGCTGGGGCGTTCGGTGGCGCTGATCGTCGCCCCCGAGACCGAGGCGGGAACGGTCGCGCTGGTCCGCGCGATCCTGACCGACGCGGGCGTGACCGAGATCGTCCAGGCCGGGCGCCTGCCCGCCCGCTTCGATCGTCCCCATATCATGCTGGGCTCCGACCGCGCGGCGATCGTGCGCGACGCCCTGTCGCGCAGCCATGCGCAGGCGGACGACAAGGCCGAGGGCTATACGCTGGCGGCGACCGCCGCGGGATCGGGCGGCCTCATCACGCTGGCCGGGCATGATGCCGATGGCCTGTTCCACGCGGTCCAGACCCTGCGCCAGCTTGCCCGCCGCGGCGCGATCCCCGCGCTCATCATCCGCGATCACCCCGCCATGCCGGTGCGCGGCACGATCGAGGGTTTTTACGGCGCGCCCTGGTCGATGACCGATCGTACCCGGCACCTCGACTTCCTGGCGACGGTGAAGGCCAACACCTATGTCTACAGCCCGAAGGACGACCCCTTCGCGCGGGACAGGTGGCGCGATCCCTATCCCGCCGCCACCCTCTCCGCGCTGGGCATGCTGGCCGAGGCGGCGCGGCGCAACCATGTCAATTTCGTCTATGCGATCTCGCCCGGCCCCTCGATCTGCTTCTCCGACCCGGCGGACGAGCAGGCGCTGCTGCGCAAATTCGCCGCGCTGCGCGGGATCGGCGTTCACAGCTTCTATGTCGCGCTGGACGATATCGAATATCAGAAGTGGAATTGCGACGCCGACAAGGCCGCCTTCGGTCCGTCGGGCGCGGAAGCGGCGGGGATCGCCCAGTCGAAGCTGCTGAACGCGGTGCAGGCGGATCTTATCCGCCAGGACCCGGCCTCACGCCCGCTGATCATGGTGCCGACCGAATATTATGACGCGAAGGAGAGCCCCTATAAGGCGGCGCTGCGCAAGGCGCTCGATCCGCGCATCATCGTGCAATGGACCGGCACCGATGTCGTCCCCCCCGCCATCTCCATCCCCGATGCGCAGGCCGCCGCCAAGGCGTTCGGGCGCAAGACGCTGCTCTGGGACAATTATCCGGTCAATGACTATGCCAGTTCGGCCGGGCGGTTGCTGGTGGCGCCCTATGTCCGGCGCGAAAGCGGGCTGTCGGGCGAGCTGACCGGCATCCTGTCCAACCCGATGAACCAGGAAGCACCCAGTCGCGTCGCAGTGGCGGGCATCGCGTCCTTCGCCTGGAACGATAAGGAGTATGACGCGCAGCGCATCTGGTATGCCGCGACGCGCGATCTGGCGGGCGGGGATGCACAGGCGGCGGCGGCGCTGCTCACGCTGTTCGATACCCAGCATCTCGCCCCGACCTTTGGCAGCCAGCCCTGGCAGGAACAGGCCCCCCGGTTGCGGGCGCTGCTGACCGGGGTACGCGAGGCGCTGGCCGAGGGCGATGCGGGCGCGCGGGCGCGGGCACTGGCCGATCTGCGGGCGCAGGCGGACGAACTGGCGGGCGCGTCGGACATGATCCGCGCTGGCGTGGCCGATCCGGGCTTTGTCGCGCAGACCCAGCCCTGGCTCGACGCGCTCCAGCTTTGGGGCCGGGCGCTTCAGATGACCACCGCCGGGCTGGAGGCCGCCGATCGCGAAAGCCCGGCCGCAACCCGGTATTTCGCCGAAGCGAAGGCCCTCGCGGCCAAGGCCGCCGCCGTCCAGACCATTCCCGGCGCGACGCGTTTCGGCGGGTCGGTGAAGATCGCCGACGGCGTGCTGGACCGCTTCATCGACGACGCGCCCGGCCTAATCGCGGTTACGGCGAAACCGTAACCGTCCGGCTGGCGCGGCGGCCATCGGGGGTACGGGTCCGCAGGTCCACCGCCCCCGACACCGCGACCGGCTCGTCATAGCGCCGCCATGAGGTGGTGCCGGTACGATATTCGATCGGCGTGCCGGGGAATTCGGCATTCGCCTCCAGCCGGCCGCCGGTGATCCGCGCGCCCGGCGGGGCAAGGCGATAGGTGACGCCCGCCCGGTCGAGCAGCCGCATCTGCACCCCCATCCGCCCCGCGAAATCGCGCCAGCCGGTCAGCAACCTCGCCCGATCGACGCGCGGGTCGCCGGGATCATAGCTGGCACCCGCGACATAGGTGGGCTCCCAATCCGGCTTGCTCCACGCGCGCTCGGCCAGCGCCAGCAGCCGGGGGAAGAGCATATAGACGACCTGGCTGTCGCGGCGGACCGTCTCGCTCCACAATTGCGCCTGTATCCCCGCGATCGCCCGACCCGGCTGAAGCGGCACGGTGTCGGCAATGGCCTTGGGCTGGGCGAGGATATTGGGGATCAGCGCGGCATTGGCGGCCAGATTGCCCGGCATGAAGCCGAACACCTGGAAACTGTCCACCCCGCGCGACGCCCAGTCATAGCCGGTCTCGTCCGGATCGGCGGCATAGGGCATGTCGAAATAGCCGAGATCGGGGATCGACAATACCGTCTTCCACCCGAGATTGGCCTGGCCATGCGCCTCCGCCACGCCGCCGGCGTGCAGGTTGCTCCAGATATTGGTCTGGACCCTGGGCGGCATCCTCGCCGGGTCGGTATGGCCCAACCCATCGCTCCACCCCGCGACCGCGATCCCGCGCCGGGCGAGGTCGGCGGCGATCCGCTCGATGAAGTAGGCCCCGAGCTGTCCGGGTTGCAGCCCGGTCCTCGCCATCATGACCTTGCACGCCGGCGACTCCCGCCACGCCCCCGCCGTCTCGTCCGCGCCGATATGGTAGGTGGTCAGCGGCACTCCCGCCGCCTTGTGAAGCGCCGCGATCGAATCGATCACCGTGTCGATGAAGCGATAGGTGCTGTCGAGACAGACGTTCAGCGTGTTGTCGTCATAATGCTGCACGCTGGAATAACGGGTGGTGTCGGCCGGCTCGACCAGCCGATAGCGCTCGGCCCCCGTACGGTCGCCCCTGGCCATCAGCCGCTGATAACGGACCTCCATCGCCCGGATCGCCGCGCGCGAATGGCCGGGCATGTCGAAGGACGGGATGACCGCGATCTGCCGCGCGGCGGCGGCGCGCAGGATGTCGCGATAGTCGGCAGCGGTCAGATAACCGTTGGTCGCCGCCTCCCTCGCCGGATCCGCGCCCAGTTGCGGCGACAGGCAGGTCCGTTCGGACAGGTCGGCGCAGCGATACGCCCCAACCCCGGTCAGTTCGGACAGTCCCGCAATCTGCAACCGCCAGCCTTCATCGTCGCCCAGATGCAGGTGCAGCGTGTTGAGCTTGTACGCCGCCATCTGCTCGATGAGCTTCAGGATTTCCGCCTTGCTATGGAAGTTGCGCGCCAGATCGATGTGCAGCCCGCGAAAGCCATAGCGCGGCGCATCCTCGACGATGAGCGGGCGCAGGCGGGGCCCTTCCGCCGCCATCTGCTGCGCCAGCGAGCGCAACGCATAGGACGCGCCTGCCGCATCCGCTGCGGTGACCGACACGCCCGTCGCGTCGACCGCCAGCCGATAGCCCTCGGGCCGCAGCGTGGCATCGCGCCGCACGGTCAAGGCCACCCGCCCCTTCCCCACCGGCCCCGCCCCCACCGGCAACGCCGCCAGCGCAGGCACAAGCGCGGCGCGCGGCATGTCGCCGACCAGCCGCCATCCACCCGACAGGTCGAGCGCCGCCCCGCCGGGCCGCGTCGCCCTGGCCGGGCGCGGCAGGATCGCGACATCGACCGGCGTGGCCGTCCCGCGCGCGGCATAGAGGTCGAAGGCGCGCTCGGGCGTGCGCCACAGCGTCCGGTCGTCGGGCGCGCCGCGGGCGAGCGCCGCCTCATCGGTCATCGGCGCGACGAAGGGCAGCGTCTCCAGCCCCGTCGCGGCATCGGTCCCGGTGCGGGTCGCGCCGATGACGCGCGGGGCCAGGCCGGGCGCGACAAGCAGCGCGTTGGGCATCATGTGGTTGCGCGAGAAGAAGGCGCCCAGCCCGGTCAGCTTCACATGATAGACCTGCCCGGGCCGAAGCGTCCTGCCGGGCTTCAGCGTCAGGACATTGAGGTCGCCGTTGATCGTGCGATTGTCGAATTGGTCGCTGTCGATCCGCAGCACCGGGTTGACCAGACTGTAGCGGATTTCGACCGGCAGCGCGGGGGCATCGTCAGGGACGCGGATCGCGATATCCGCCTCGAAACAGCGCGGGATGCCCGCCGGACAGGCGGCCGGGCGATTGGTGAGGATGGTGTAGCGATAGCCCAGACTCGCCGCCAGCCGGTCCAGATCGGCCTGCCCCTGCGCCAGCGGTGCCGCCGCCAGGATCGCGGTCGAAGCCCATAATGCCATCATCTCGAACCCGTTCCGCCACGCCTTCCTGGTATTATATTGGACCATGATCAGGCCATGGGCGCAATCCTCGGCGGTGAACGGGCCACATGATGGCTCCCATCGCTTCACGACAGCCCCCGGCCCCGTGTCGGGCCGGGCCAGCTCGTGCGGGGGTGACGCCGCCACCGCGACCGCCTATCTCCTCCGTCATGAAAAAGCCCAAGCCGGGTCTGCCGACCCGTGAGCAAATCCTCTCCTTCATCGAACAGTCGGACCAGCCGGCGGGCAAGCGCGAAATCGCGCGCGCCTTTGGCCTCTCCGCGCAGGAGAAGATCGGGCTCAAGGCCCTGCTCAAGGACATGGCGGACGAAGGCCTGATCGACAGCGCCCCCGGCCGTGCCTTTCACAAGATGGGCGGGCTGCCCAAGGTGACGGTGCTGCGCATCGTCGATGTCGATGATGGCGGCAATGTCTGGGCCGAACCCGAGCGGTGGGAAGCAGAGGGTGCGCCGATCCCGCGCGTCCGGGTGCGCGAGCGCAAGCGCGGTTCGCTTGGCATCGGCCAGCGGGTGCTGGCGCGGACCGAGGAAGCGGGCGGCGGCTGGATCGCGCATGTCATGAAGACGATCGCCCCCGCCGCCGAACAGATACTGGGCGTGCTGCGCGAGGAGGCGGGCCGGTTCTGGCTGACCAGCGTCGACAAGAAGGAACGGCGCGAATGGATGGTGTCCGACGCCGGCGACGCGCAACCGGGCGATCTGGTGCTCGCCGAAAAAGCGGGCCGCCCGCCGCGCCTCACCGCGCGCGTGACCGAGCGGCTGGGCGATCCCTTCGCGCCGCGCAGCTTCTCGCTGATCGCGATCCACAAATTCGAAATTCCCGACCGGTTCCAGCCCGAAACGCTGGAGGAGGCCGAGCGGATCGCGCGCCAGCCGCTGGGTGACGACCGCGAGGACCTGCGCCACCTGCCCATCGTCGCGATCGACCCGGTCGATGCGCGCGACCATGACGATGCGGTCTGGGCCGCGCCCGACGACGATCCCGCCAATCCCGAGGGCTGGCGCGCCATCGTCGCGATTGCGGATGTCAGCTTCTATGTCCGCCCCGGCTCTGCGATCGACAAGGATGCGCGGCGGCGGGGCAATTCGGTCTATTTCCCCGACCGGGTGGTGCCGATGCTCCCCGAGATCCTGTCGGCGGATGTATGTTCGCTGAAAGAAGGCGAGGATCGCGCCGCGCTCGCCTGTCATTTGCAGGTGACGAAGGACGGCAAGCTCAAGGGTTTTCGCTTCACCCGCGCGGTTGTGCGGCTGGCGGCGAACATCGCCTATGAGGACGCCCAAGCCGCGATCGACGGCGAGCTGCCGCATCCGCTGACCGAGACGGCGCTGCGCCCGCTCTGGAATTGCTGGGCCGCGCTGGCAAAGGCACGGGACGCGCGCGAGCCGCTCGACCTCGACCTGCCCGAGCGGCGGGTCGTACTGGACGAAAGGGGCCGCATCCTGTCGGTCGCGCCGCGCGCGCGGCTGGATGCACACCGGCTGATCGAGGATTATATGATCGCGGCCAATGTCGCCGCCGCCAAGGCGCTGGAGGCGAAGAAGGCCCCCGTCATGTACCGCGTGCACGAGGCGCCCAACCGCACCAAGCTGGTCGCGCTGAAAGACTATCTCGAAACCTTCGACATCCCCTTCGCTATGGGACAGGTGATCCGTCCGGCGACGTTCAACCGGATCATCGACACGATCGGCGACGCCGATTTCCGGCCGCAGGTGATGGAGCAGATCCTGCGTTCACAGACCCAGGCCTATTATGCGCCGGTCAATCAGGGGCATTTCGGGCTGTCGCTCGGCTCCTATGCCCATTTCACCTCGCCGATCCGGCGCTATGCCGACCTCGTCGTCCACCGCGCGCTGGTCGGCGCGTACAAGCTGGGCGATGGCGGGCTGCTGCCCGAGGGCGACGAGATGGAGCGGCTGGGCACGTCGATCAGCCAATTTGAGCGCCGCGCGATGGAGGCGGAGCGCGAGACGATCGACCGCTATGTCGCAGCGTACCTGTCCGAGCATGTCGGGCAGGTGGTCGAGACGCGGATCACCGGCGTCACCAATTTCGGCTTCTTCGCCACCGTCGACGGCGTGGGCGGCGACGGGCTGATGCCGATCCGCGACCTGGGCGGCGACTATTTCCATTACGACGAAGCGTCGCAGCAGTTGCTGGGCGAGAAGAGCCGCGAAATCTACAGGCTGGGCCAGCGCCTGCCGCTGCGGCTGGCCGAGGCGAACCCGGTGTCGGGGGCGCTGCGCTTCGAACTGCCCGACGGCAAAGGGGCGAAACCCGAACCGCGCCGGGTGCTGAAACGGCGCGGGCGGCCTGCGAATATCCGGCATAACGGCAAGCGGCGGTAACGGCGCTTACCTAGACCACCGAGGCGGACGCCCATTTCGGCGAAGGTTATCGGTACTTTCGCCGGGCCTATCCGCACTGCACCACCCCGTTGCCTTCGCCATGCCTACGCAGCTTCACCACCCCGGCGAAGGCCGGGGTCCAGTTGCCATGGCCTGTCGAAGGCGCGGTACGATCGCCTGAACGGCGCGCCACCTGCGGCTTCGGGACTGGACCCCGGCCTTCGCCGGGGTGATGCAGGAGAGGCGGGCGGCCTAAAGTCGAGCGGCCCTCAGTAAGCCCGGCCGATCAGCACCCGCTCCACCGCCGGACGGCCGGTGAACAGGCACGGACCGTCATCGCACCCCGTCTGCCCCATCGGCGCGTTGCGGATGGTCAGCTTCAGGCCCTTCAGCTTCTCGACGACCTGCTCCAGCTCGTCGCCGGTTGGGCGGGCCCAGCGGACATCGACCCAGCCCGGGTTCTTGCGATCTTCCGCGAAATGCGCCTCGACCGCGGTCCAGTCGTCGACCGGCACGATCTGCGCCTTCAACCGCTCGGTCGACTGGCGGTGGAGTTCGCCCTGGATGTCGGCCAGCAGCGCCTCGACGCCCGAGACGAAATCGCCGCGTGGGCACACGGTCGAATCGAGCTTGCCGTCCTCGCGGTACAGCCGGTCGCGGCGGATGACCGAGACGTTGCCGCCCGCCATGTCGCGTCCGCCGACCTCGATCACCACCGGCGCACCCTTCTTGATCCAGCTCCAGCGCTTGGTCGCGGCCTTTTGCGCGCGCGCATCGACCATCGCGCGGACCGGCTCGCCCAGCGCCGACCCACCCACCAGTTCCTTTTGCAGGTCGCGGCAATAGGCGAGCAGCGCCTCGTCCTCGGGCTGGTCGCGCAGCATCGGCACGATCACCACCTGCCACGGCGCGACCTTGGGCGGCACGCGCATCCCGTCATCGTCGCCGTGCACCATAATCATGCCGCCGATCATCCGGGTCGACACGCCCCAGCTCGTCGTCTGCGCATAGTCCAGCCCGCCCTCGGCATTCTGAAAGCGGATATTCTGCGCCTTGGCGAAATTGTCGCCCAGGAAATGGCTGGTGCCGGCCTGCAGCGCCTTGCCGTCCTGCATCATCGCCTCGATCGAATAGGTCGCGACGGCACCGGGGAAGCGCTCATTCTCGGGCTTCTCGCCCGCGATGACGTGGAGCGCGAGGCAATCCTCGGCGAACGTCCGATAGACTTCCAGCATCTGGAGCGTCTCGCCCCGCGCCTCCTCGACCGTGGCATGGGCGGTATGCCCCTCCTGCCACAGGAATTCGGCGGTGCGCAGGAACATGCGGGTGCGCATTTCCCAGCGGACGACGTTCGCCCACTGGTTGATGAGCACCGGCAGGTCGCGCCACGACTGGACCCAGCGCGCAAAGGCGGTGCCGATCACCGTCTCCGAGGTCGGCCGCACGACCAAAGGCTCTTCCAGCTTGGCCTCGGGATCGGGCACCAGCCCGCCCTTGCCGTCGGCGATCAGCCGGTGGTGCGTGACGACCGCCATTTCCTTGGCGAAGCCGTCGACATGCTCGGCCTCTTTCTCAAAATAGCTGAGCGGGATGAAGAGCGGGAAATAGCAATTCTCATGCCCCGTCGCCTTGATCCGATCGTCGAGCAGCCGCTGGATACGCTCCCAAATGCCGTATCCCCAGGGGCGGATGACCATGCAGCCACGGACGCCCGATTCCTCGGCCAGATCGCCCTCGGCGATGACGGACTGATACCAGGCGGAGAAATCCGCGTCGCGGGTGACGGACAGAGCGTGCTTCATCACCGCCCGATAGCGGCAAAGACCCGTCTTCGCCAAGAGGGCGGCGCGTTCGGGGTTTCTTCGCGCGGTGGCGCGGGCTAGGGAGCGGCGCATGACCGGCGACCGCGTGCTCAAAGGCATCGGCCTGCGCCTGATCGCCATCTTCTTCCTGTCGACCATGTCGGCGCTCATCAAGCTGGCCGAAACGCGCGGGGCGACGCTGTTCGAAACCATGTTCTGGCGACAGGCCTGCGCGCTTCCCGTCGTGCTGGGTTTCGTCATCGCGGGACCGGGGCTGAAGTCGCTGCGCACGTCGCGGTTCAAGGGGCATCTGGCACGCTCGATGGTCGGGCTGGTCGGCATGGTCTTCACCTTCGGCGCGGTGCTGCTGCTGCCGCTTGCGGAGGCCACAACCTTCCAGTTCACCGTGCCGATCTTCGCGACCCTGCTCGGCGCGCTGGTGCTGGGCGAGCGGACCGGCATCCAGCGGTGGAGCGCGGTGCTGATCGGCTTCATCGGCGTGCTGATCGTCGTGCGGCCGGGGGCGAACGAGATGTCGCTGCTCGGGGCCGCCGTCGGACTGCTGGCGGCGCTGTTCGTGGCGATCGTCGCCATCCTGCTGCGCCAGTTGCGCGACGAGCCGGCGGGCACCACGGTCTTCTATTTCTCGACGCTCACCCTGCCCTTCATCGCCATCCCGTACTGCGTCCACATCCAGGCGCACGACCCACTCACCTGGGCGATCCTGATCGCGATCGGGCTGGTCGGCGGCTTCGGCCAGATCGCGCTGACCGGCGCATCCCGGCTGGCCCCGGTCGCGGCGGTGGTGCCGATGGACTATTCGGGGCTGATCTGGGCGACCCTTTATGGCTGGCTGATCTTCGGCGTCCTGCCCGCCTCGACCACCTGGATGGGCGCGCCGATCATCATCGCCAGCGGGCTGTTCATCGTCTGGCGCGAGCAACGGCTCGGCAAGCAGCAGACGATGACGACCGCGCCGGAGGATTAACGCAACCCCCACCGGGTCGGCGCATTCTCCTGCCAGCCGCTGCGGTGAAGCAACGGCGTGTCGTCATCCCATTCGGCATGGCCGAGGCACAGATAGGCGG
Organism: Facivitalis istanbulensis; assembly: GCF_040560405.1. Taxonomy (NCBI): domain Bacteria; kingdom Pseudomonadati; phylum Pseudomonadota; class Alphaproteobacteria; order Sphingomonadales; family Sphingomonadaceae; genus Facivitalis; species Facivitalis istanbulensis. The sequence continues at coordinate 12,361 of NZ_JAVSCQ010000026.1, read as the reverse complement.
TGAACGCCCAGTCCTTCGGCACCGCGAACAGGCGCTCCATCTCGGCGGGGTTCAGGATCGACACCATCCCCATCCCCAGATTGGCCGCCCGCGCCGCCAGCCACAGGGTATGGATCGCCATCGCGGTCGACTGGCGCAGCGTTTCCGGCATGGTTCGACGGCCCAGGCCATGGCCCTCCGCCGGATCGATATGAGTGAAGACCGCGAGTTGCACCGGCGCGGCATCGAGTCCGGCGAGTTTCAGCGCCCGGTATGCGGTGCCCTGTTCGTCGGCATAGCCCGACGCTGCCTCTGCATCGCATCGCCGGAAATCGGCGCGGACGGCGGCGCGCAAAGCGGCATCCTCGACCCGGATCACCCGCCATGGTCGCGCATTGCCGACCGAAGGGGCAAGCGCCATCGCCTCGGCCAGCTTGGCCAGCACCGCCTCATCGACCGGATCGGTACGGAAATGCCGGACATCCCGCCGCCAGCGCAGGATCGCCTCCAGCGTCGCGGCCTGGGTTTCGTCAAAGCGCATCGCCATCCCTTCCCCGCCCCGGAGCATCCTGCCGCGCTGATGCGTTGAGCAGCGGCACTTCAATCGATTTAACCATCATGCAAGGAGATCGGACCCCCGTGAGCGAACGGAAATTGATGCTGCTCGGCTGGATCGCGACCGCGACGGCCGTGGCCATGTACCTGTCCTATATCGACCAGATCCAACTCAACCTCGCAGGGCAGAAGGGATCGACGATCCAGCCGCTGGCGACGATGGTGAATTGCGCGCTCTGGGTGGCCTATGGCCTGCTGCGCGAAAAGCGCGACTGGCCGATCGTGTTCGCCAATGCGCCGGGGGTGATCCTGGGCGGAATCTCGCTGGTGACGGCGCTTTGACCCCATAAGACGGACCACCCCGGCGCAGACCGGGGTGGTACAGGAATTGGCGGACATGCCCCGCGCCATCCCGTCGGACAGCGCGGAGGATATCCCATCAGGCCGCCTTGTCCTTCCACACCAGCACGGGCTTGCGCGCCGCCAGCGTCTCGTCGAGGCGCGCGCGCGGCGCGAAGTGCGGGGCGGTCTTGAGCGCCGGATCGCCCGCCTTGGCGCGTTCCGCCACCGAACGCAGCGCGCCGATGAACTGGTCGAGCGCGACCTTCGATTCGGTCTCGGTCGGCTCGATCAGCATCGCGCCGTGGACGACCAGCGGGAAATACATGGTCATCGGGTGGAAGCCTTCGTCGATCAGCGCCTTGGCGACGTCGATCGTCGAGAAGCCCTCGGCTAGATTCTCGTCCGAGAAGATGGCTTCGTGCATGCACGGCCCGCTTGCCGCGAACGGCGCGTCGAGCGTGTTCTCCAGCGACCGCAGGACATAATTGGCGTTGAGCACCGCATCCTCGGCGACCTGGCGCAGCCCGTCCGCGCCGTGGCTGAGGATATAGGTCAGCGCGCGGGTGAACATGCCCATCTGGCCGTGGAAGGCGACCATGCGGCCGAAGCTGTCGGCGTGATGATCCTCGGCATTCTCCTCCTCGACCAGCCGGAAGCCCTCGCCCGTCTTCTCGACGAAGGGCAGCGGCGCGAAGGGGGTCAGCGCCTCGGAAAACACCACCGGCCCCGAACCCGGCCCGCCGCCGCCATGCGGGGTCGAGAAGGTCTTGTGCAGGTTGATGTGCATCGCATCGACGCCCAGATCGCCCGGCCGCACGCGGCCGACGATGGCGTTGAAGTTCGCGCCGTCGCAATAGACATAGCCGCCGGCGGCATGGACCGCGTCGGAAATGTCCTTCAGGTCGCGCTCGAACAGGCCGCAGGTGTTGGGGTTGGTGATCATCACCCCCGCCACGTCCGGTCCCAGCCGCGCCTTGAGCGCCGCGGTGTCGACACGCCCCTCGTCGGTCGCCGGGATATTCTCGACCGAGAAGCCCGCGAACGCCGCCGTCGCCGGGTTGGTGCCATGCGCCGATTCGGGCACCAGGATGACCTTGCGGTCCCCCTCGCCGCGCTTGGCCAGCGCCGCCTTGATCGCAAGGATACCGCACAGTTCGCCATGCGCGCCCGCCTTGGGGCTCATCGCGACCGAGGCCATGCCGGTCAGCGTGACCAGCCAGTGCGCGAGCTGATGGATCACCTCCAGCGCGCCCTGCACCGTGTCGATCGGCTGGAGCGGATGCACGTCGCTGAACCCGCCCAGCCGCGCCATCTTCTCGTTCAAGCGCGGATTGTGCTTCATCGTGCACGAACCAAGCGGGAACAGCCCCAGGTCGATCGCATAGTTCTGCCGCGACAGACGGGTGTAATGGCGCACCGCTTCCGGCTCCGACAGGCCGGGCAGCCCGATCGGGTTCTTGCGGGAGAGTTCGCCCAGCCGCGAACCCGCGACATCGCCCTCGGCGAAGTCGACGCCGGTGGTCTCAAAGTCGCCGATCTCGAAGATCAGCGCCTCTTCCAGCATCAGCGCGCGGTTGCCGGTGAAGGTCGCAGGGATTGACGCTTCGTTGGCTTCGGGGCTGGTGGGCTTCCAGCCGCTCTGGTTGATCGTCATGCCAGCACCTCCTCAAGCGCTTGGGCAAGCGTCTCGATATCCTCCGCCGTCACCGTTTCGGTGACCGCCACCACCAGTCCGTTCGCGAGCGCGTCTTCGCCCGGATAGAGCCGCCCGAGCGACACACCCGCCAGCACGCCGCGCTCGGCGAGCGTCCGCACAACCGGCCGCGCTTCGCGACCCAGATCGAGCGTGAACTCGTTGAAGAAGGTTTCGTTGACCAGCTTCACGCCGGGCACCTTCGCCAGACGATCCGCCGCGCGGCAGGCCTGCGCGTGGTTGATCCCCGCCATCCGGCGCAGCCCCGCTTCGCCCAGCAGCGTCATGTGGATCGAGAAGGCCAGCGCGCACAGCCCCGAATTGGTGCAGATGTTCGACGTCGCCTTTTCGCGACGGATATGCTGCTCGCGGGTCGAGAGCGTCAGCACGAAGCCGCGCTTGCCGTCCGCGTCCACCGTCTCGCCACAAAAGCGGCCCGGCATCTGACGGATATATTTGTCCTTGCAGCCCATCAGGCCGACATAAGGCCCACCGAACTGCAACCCGACGCCCAGCGACTGGCCCTCGCCGACGACGATGTCGGCGTCCATCTCACCCGGCGAACGGATCGCCCCCAGCGCGACCGGCTCGGTCACGACCGCGACCAGCAGCGCCTTGTGGGCGTGGCATGCCTCGGCCAGCGGGGTCAGGTCGGCGATGCGGCCGAGGATATCCGGGTACTGGACGACGACGCAGCTCGTGTCGCCGTCGATCGCCGCGATCAACTGGTCGATATCGGTGTCGGCGGTCAGGACGGGCGCCGCCGTTTCCAGCGTGTCGCCGGTATATTTCGCCATGGTCTTCGCGACCGAGACGTAATGCGGATGCAGGCCCGACGACAGGATCGCCTTGGACTTTTTGGTGATGCGCCGCGCCATGCCGATCGCTTCCCAGCAGGCGGTCGAGCCGTCATACATCGAGGCGTTGGCGACATCGGTGCCGAGCAGACGCGCGACCTGCGTCTGGAACTCGAACAGCATCTGGAGCGTGCCCTGCGCGATTTCCGGCTGATAGGGCGTATAGGCGGTCAGGAACTCGCCGCGCTGGATGATGTGGTCGACGGAGGCGGGGACATGATGCCGATACGCGCCGCAGCCCAGGAAGAACGGCACGTCGCCCGCCACCATGTTCTTGCGGGCGAGCGCGGTCATGTGCCGCTCGACCGCCAGTTCGGAGGCATGGTCGGGCAGCCCCGCGATCGGGCCGGACAGGCGGGCGGATTCGGGCACGTCGACGAACAGGTCGTCGACCGAGGCCGCGCCGATGACCGAGAGCATCTCGGCACGGTCGGAAGCGGTAAGGGGCAGGTAGCGCATCGGAATCCTTCTCTCCCCTCCCCTTCAGGGAATCGTTGCGAAAGTCGGCACGCCATCCCGGCAAAGGCCGGGATCCAGTTGGGGTGACACCGGCCGACCACTCCTATCGTTCCGCAACTGGGCCCCGGCCTCCGCCGGGGTGGTGCGCGTAGGGAGTGGAAGGTGGACTTCTGCAACAATCCCCTGCAAGCACAGGGGCTGGATGTGTTTAGAGCTTGGCGACGAACGCGGCGTAGGCGGTTTCGTCCATCAGGCCGTCCAGCTCCGAGGCGTCGGACAGGGTGAGCTTGAAGAACCAGCCCTCGCCCTCGGGATCGGTGTTGACCAGACCCGGCTCGTCGGCCAGCTGGGCATTGCCCTCGACCACGGTGCCCGACACGGGCGCGTAGACGTCCGACGCGGCCTTGACCGACTCGACCACGGCGGCCTCGTCGCCCTTGTTCAGCGCGCGGCCTTCCTCGGGCACGTCGACGAACACGATGTCGCCGAGCGCACCCTGCGCGTAATCGCTGATGCCGACGGTGCCGACATCACCGTCGACGTCGATCCACTCATGGTCCTCGGTGAAATAGCGGCTCATGGTCACTTGGCTCCTGAACGAACGTAACGATGGGGGACGAAGGGCATTGCCGTGACGGTGGCGTCATGGGTCTTGCCGCGCTGAAGCAGTTTGACGGCGGTGCCGGGGGCGGCCAGCTCGGCCGGCACATAGGCCATGGCGATCGGCGCGCCCATCGACGGGGCAAAGCCGCCGCTGGTCACGCGCCCGATGACCGAGCCGTCCCCGGCGACCACCGACGCGCCCTCGCGCACCGGCTGGCGGCCCGCGACGGTCAGGCCGACGCGCTTGACGGCGGGACCGTTCTCCCGCTCGGCCAGGATGCGCTCGGCACCGAGGAAGTCCGCCGCCTCGCGACGCTTTTTCGCAAGCGCGAAGCCCAGATCGGCCATCACCGGCGTCGTCTCGGGGTCGAGGTCATGGCCGTAAAGCGGCAGCCCCGCCTCCAGACGCAGCGAATCGCGCGCGCCCAGACCGATCGGCTTTACCTCAGCCTGTTCGCAGAGCAGGTCAGCGAAGGCAGCGACATGCTCGGCCGGGATCGAGATTTCATACCCGTCCTCGCCGGTATAGCCCGAGCGGCTGATCCACAGCGGCACGTCGTTCCACGCGAAATCGGCGGCGGTCATGAACACCAGCGCCTCGACCCCCGGCACGATCCGCGCCAGCGCATCCACCGCCTTGGGCCCCTGGAGCGCCAGCAATGCCTGATCGTCGAGCAGGTTCAGCGTCGCATCATCGGGAATGACGTCGAGCAGATAGGCGATATCGTCATACTTGGTCGCGCCGTTGACGACCATGTACAGTTCCTCGGCACCGTCCAGCGTGCGCTTCGTCACCATCAGATCGTCGAGGATGCCGCCCTCTTCGCTCAGCAGCAGCGAATAGCGGTTCTTGCGATCGCCAAGGCCGGCAATGTCGCCCGGCAGGACCTTTTCCAGCGCGGTGATGACGGGGCCGAGGCCGTTTTCTCCGGTGAAGACCACCTGCCCCATATGGCTGACGTCGAACAGCCCGGCCGACTCGCGGGTCCAGAGATGCTCGGCCATGATGCCCTCATACTGGACGGGCATTTCGTATCCGGCGAACGGCACCATCCGCCCGCCGCGCGCACGATGCCATGCGTCCAGCGGCAGCGTCTGGATGATCTCCTGCCCCTCGGGGGCGTCTTCTACATTCAGGTCGGTTGCGTCACTCACGGGGCCGGTCTCCGTCAAAGGGTGTCGGCTAGGGACGTGCGTGTCCTTACCCGATCCGATCCCCCTCTGTCACGGAACCTGAGAGCTTTCGCCGGGCTATCCGGCTTACCCCTTCGGTGGCACCGCACGGGGTCTGCCCGTCGGCGCGCTTTCCAGAGTGTCGATGGCGATCGCGCGGTCCCATTTGCCTGAGAGATTCCGGGGTGGTTGCTCCTTCGGCGGCCGGGCCATGACGGTCTGAAAGACCAACCCGGCGCTCTCCCGCGCGCGCCTATGCCGGATATGTCCGACATCGACGCCGCGCCCTCTGCCGGGCGGGTGGGCGCAAGTCAATCGGGGAACGGTGCGCTATCGCCGCAAATATTGTGGATAGCGTCGTAAATCTTCCTTCCCCGACAGGGGAAGCCGGCAGCCCGCAAGGTGGGCGAATGGGCGTCACCGGCAATGGCGCATCCCCTCCGCCAACCGCGAGAACGCCCCCCGGCTTCGCCGCCCCCCTCGCCGTGCAAAGGAGGAATGCGGGACGTTACCGGGTGGCGTTATACTTCAGCTGCGCCTCGGTCAGCTGGAACCCGACCAGCGCCTCGAAACTGGCGCTCGCCACCGCCTGGCGGACATCGGGCTGGCTCAGCGGATCGACGGCGGCATCCTCGTCACCCGCCTTGCGCCGATGGGTCAGCTTGTCGCGGACCTCCGCGGGCAGGGTCGCGGCCGAACGCGCAATGGTGGTCGTGGCTTCGCCCGCCACCTGCCCGCGCGCCTGGCCCGCATCGAAATGGACATTCACCCGGCCGATCCGCTTGGCGACGACATTGGTGCCGCCGCGCACGATCGCGATATAGTAAGGCAGGACCAGGTCGCGCGCGCCGGTCGCGTCGGTACGCCGCGCCTCGACATTGAAGTTCACCGTCGTCGCGATATCGGGCCCTGCATCGGCGCAGGTCGAGCGGACGCCGGTGATGTTCGCCACGACGTCGATCGCATTCTCATCGGTCGCGCCCGGCGTCTTGAACAGGGTGATGTCGCCCGTCCCCGCCGTGACGCCCACCACGGGGCAGGCCGAGCGGATGGCGGTGATGCCGCCCGTGGCGTCGATCTCGCCGGTGCGCGCGCAGCCCCCCAGGACGAGCGCAAGGGCGACGGGAACGAGGAGCGGTGCTTTCACAGGTCGAAACGCCTATTCTGGATGCCGAAGCAGGATGCCGGTTTGGCGCCAGCATAGGAAGCGGGTTGGACGCGCGCAAGCAATGGCGTAGAGCCAGCCGAATGACCGACCGCCCCAAGCCGCCCCTCGACCTGCTGATCGCCGCCCCGCGCGGCTTTTGCGCCGGGGTGGACCGTGCCATCCGCATCGTCGAACTCGCGCTCGAAAAGCATGGTGCGCCGGTCTATGTCCGGCACGAGATCGTCCATAACAAATTCGTCGTCGACAGCCTGAAGGCCAAGGGCGCGGTCTTTGTCGAGGAACTGGACGAGGTGCCGCCCGATGCGCATGTCGTCTTCTCGGCGCATGGCGTGCCCAAGTCGGTCCCCGCCGATGCCCAAAATCGCGGGCTCGACTATCTCGACGCCACCTGCCCGCTGGTATCCAAGGTCCATCGCCAGGCCGAACGGCTGGTCGAGATGGGCCGTCACATCATCTTCATCGGCCATGCGGGCCATCCCGAGGTGATCGGCACGTTCGGACAGGTGCCCGAAGGCGCGATGTCGCTGGTCGAGACGCTGGCGGATGTCGATGGCCTTTCCCCCGCCGATCCCGACAATCTGGCGTTCCTGACCCAGACGACGCTGTCGGTCGACGATACCGCCGCCGTCGTCGCCGCGCTCCAGCGCCGTTTCCCGACGATCGAGGGGCCGCGCGGCGAGGATATCTGCTACGCCACCTCCAACCGCCAGGCCGCCGTCAAGGCGATCGCCGCCACCTGCGACGCGGTGCTGGTGATCGGCGCGCCCAACTCCTCCAACTCGCTGCGGCTGGTCGAAGTCGCCGAACGCGCGGGCAAGCGCGCGCTGCTGATCCAGCGCGCCGCGGATCTCGACTGGGCGTTCCTCGACGGGGTCCGGACGCTGGGCCTCACCGCGGGGGCCTCCGCGCCCGAATTGCTGGTGCGCGAACTGGTCGATCGCCTGTCCGAACGCTTCATTGTCACCGAGCGCGAGGAAGAGACGACGCGCGAGACCATCGCGTTCAAGCTGCCGCGCGGGCTGGAAACGGCTGCCTGATCCGATGGCCGTCTATACGCAGGTTTCGGCCGAAGCGCTGTCGGCGTTTCTGGCACGCTATGACGCAGGGCAGCTGATCTCGGCCAAGGGCATCGCCGAAGGGGTCGAGAACAGCAATTACCTGGTCGACACCACCACCGCGCGCTTCATCCTGACCCTGTATGAAAAGCGGGTGGCAGCGGGCGACCTGCCCTTCTTCCTCGCGCTGCTCGACCATCTGGCGGCCAAGGGGCTGCCGGTGCCGCCCGCGATCAAGGACCGGCAGGGTGTCGAGATTCAGGAACTGGCGGGCCGCCCCGCCTGCCTGATACAGTTCCTGACCGGCGTATCGCTCTCGCACCCCAGCCCGGCGCAGGCGCTGGCGGCGGCGGATGCGATGGGCGCGATGCACCGCGCGGTCGCGGATTTCACGCTGAACCGCGCCAATTCCATGGGCCATACAAGCTGGCGTCCGCTGTTCACGCAATGTGGCCGCGACCTCGACCGGATCCAGCCCGGCCTGCATGATGCCATGGCGGAGGCGCTGGACGCGGTGCTCGACGGCTGGGAAGCCCAGCCGCTCGACAGTTGCGTCATCCATGCCGACCTGTTCCCCGACAATGTGCTGGTCCTGGGCGACCAGGTGACGGGGGTGATCGATTTCTATTTCGCCTGCACCGATTTCCGCATCTACGATCTCGCCGTCATGCATTCGGCCTGGAGCTTCGACGCGGCGGGCGAGGTCTATGATCCGGCGATCGGCGCGGCGCTGATCGACGGCTATGCGCGGCATTTCCCTCTGTCCGGGACCGAGCGCGCGGCCTTTGCCCGGCTGGCGATGGGGGCCTGTATCCGGTTCGCGCTGTCGCGGGCCTGGGACTGGTTGAACACGCCCGCCGACGCGATGGTGACGCGCAAGGACCCGCTGGCCTATTGGCGGCGCTACATCGCCTATCGCGACGGGAAGGCCGGACTGTGACCCCCGTCGAGATCGCCACCGACGGCGCGTGCAAGGGCAATCCCGGCCCCGGCGGCTGGGGCGCGCTGATCCGTTCGGGCACGCATGAAAAGGAATTGTCCGGCGGGGAGCCGCTGACCACCAACAACCGGATGGAGTTGATGGCGGCGATCGAGGCGCTGAACGCGCTCAAGCGCCCCTGTGCGGTGACGCTATCGACCGACAGCCGCTATGTGATGGACGGCCTGACCAAATGGATTCACGGCTGGAAACGCAATGGCTGGCGGACCGCCGACAAGAAGCCGGTGAAGAATGCCGAGCTGTGGCAGGCGCTGCTGGACGCGGCGGCACGGCACCAGATCGAGTGGAAATGGGTCAAGGGTCATGCCGGTCACCCGGACAATGAACGCGCCGACAGACTCGCGAGCGACGCGGCCGAAGCGGCACGGGGCGGATAGGACACCGCCTTCTCGACAGGGAAACGGGCCCCCGCGCTGAAAGCGCGCACGCCCCCCCCCTATCGCCGCCGTTCGATCGCGCAGCCGATCCGGGCGTCGGGATAGATGTCGGTCTTGGTCGATCGCACCTTCACGACCATCACCCGCGGATCGGACAGGCACAGCGCCGCGATCGCCTCGCACAGGCTTTCCTGCAAGGCGAAGCCGGGCCCCTCGGCCATGGCCAGGATCGAATCGCGCAGGAAGTCGTAATCCAGCACCTCCTCGATCCGGTCCGTTCCCGGCGCGGCGGGATAGGTGATCGTCATCGCGACCGACAACGTGATCGGCTGCGGTTCGGCCTCGTGCGGATAGATGCCCAGCCGCATCGCGACGTTCATCTCATCGAGCAGGATCGTATAGGTCGCGCTCATCCTCGTCCCTCGAACATCACATCGCCGTCGCGGCGACAGAAACGCTGGCCGCAATCGACATATAGCACCTGCCCGCGAATGCCCCGCGCGGTCAGCAGGAAGGACACCGCCTCCGCCACCGCCGCTGCCCCGATCGGTCGGCCGAGCAGGTTCTTGACCGAGGCCTCGGCGAATTCGGCATCGCTCTGGTCGCCGCTTTGCAAGGTGAGGCCGGGCGCGACCGCATTGACCGCGATCCGTGGGCCCAGCGCCTGCGCCAGCATCGTCCCCGCCCCCGCCAGCGCGAATTTGGCGCAGCTATAGGCGAAGAAATCGGGGTTGGGATTGGCCAGCTTCTGGTCGAGGATATCGACCACCGCGCCACCCGCCACATCCTCCTGCCGCGCCAGCGCGGCGGCCAGCAGCGCGGGGGCCACGGCGTTGATCGCATGGAGCCGCACCATCAGCGCCGGGTCCAGCGTGGGCGGGCGATCGAAGCGAAAGGCCGATGCGCTGTTGACCAGCCCGTCAATCGGCCCGCCCGCCGCCGCGCGCGCGCGGGCGAAGAGCGCGCCGATCCCCTCCGGATCGGCCAGGTCGCCCTGCACGATCGGCGCGTCCAGCTCGGCCGCCAGCGCCTCGGCCTCCGCGCGAGACCCATGATAATGCAGCACCGGCCGATGCCCGTCCGCCGCCAGTCGCCGCGCGATCGCCGCGCCCAGCCGCCTGGCCGCGCCGGTCACCAGCACGGTGCGCGTCATCACCCGCCCAGGCCCATCAACGACAGGACTTCCTTGCGGCTGCGCTCGTCGTCGCGAAACACCCCCATCATCCGGCTGGTCACCATCGAGACGCCGGGCGTACTCACCCCGCGCGAGGTCATGCAGCCATGCGTCGCCTCGATCACCACCCCGACGCCCAGTGGCTTGAGATTCTGCCAGATGCAGTCGGCGACCTCGGCGGTCAGCCGTTCCTGCACCTGCAGGCGCCGGGCAAAGCCATGCAGCACCCGTGCCAGCTTGGAGATGCCGACGACATGGTTGCGCGGCAGATAGGCGATATGCGCCCGGCCAATGATCGGCGCCATGTGGTGCTCGCAATGCGACTGGAAGGGGATGTCCTTCAGCAGCACGATCTCGTCATAGCCGCCCACTTCCTCGAACACGCGCGACAGATGCGCGGCGGGATCGTCGGCATAGCCCGCGCAATATTCCCGCCATGCCCGCGCGACGCGCTGGGGCGTGTCGATCAGCCCTTCGCGACCGGGATTGTCGCCCGCCCAGGCGATCAGCGTGCGGATGGCGGCCGCCACATCGTCGGGCACCACGATCTTGCCGTCTTCGCCGATCAGGTCGCCATCATCCGGGTCGCCATGGGCGCAGCTCATAACCAATCCTTTACACCAAAGCGCGTCCGATAGCGGATCGGTGGCCGGGGTGCAAAAGCGCGTGCGCCCGGAGCGCCCCACCCCCATCGGGACAAGGACGGCAGGTCGCGCGCCCCCTTTCCGGCGCGCGCGCACGGCGGTAAGCCGCTGGCATCGGTTTTGCTGGTCGGGAATGAAGATGCGTCGCCTCGCCTGTCTGCTCCTGCTCGCCCTCCCACTGACCGGCTGCGGCCAGGGCGGCGGCGCGGAGGACCGACTGGCGGATGCCGAGCTACAGGAACGCGCGCGACAGGAAAAGGCCGCCCGCGATATGGTTGCGCAGACCGAGGATCAGGTCCGCGTCAAAATGCTGGAGCAACGCGTGGCCGCGCTGGAGGCGCAGGTCGCGGCGATGGAGGGCGACCGCAAATTGCTGGATGCCCGGCTGGTCGAACAGCGTCTGACACAGATAGAGGCGCAAAGGGGCGCGAGCGAGGTCGCGCCGGCCGCGATACCGACCCCCAAGGCGGCGATACCGGCCCCGAGGGCGGCGGAAGCGGCCGGGGCGGGACAATCCCGACCCCGGCCCGCGCCATCCGCCACGCCGCCGGCGCGCAAGCCGCTGGTCCTGGACCTGCGCTGAACCCCTCGCGCGGGCGGCGATGGTCGCGCGCCCGGCCGCCATGGCCGGCGCGCGTGATGGGACTTACTTCTTCAGGTGCGCCGAGATGAACTTGTTCATCTCGAACATGGTGCACTTGTCCTTGCCGAACACCTTCTTCAGCTTGTCGTCGGCCAGGATTTCCCGCTTGTTTTCCGGGTTCTGCAGGTTGTTGGCCTTGATATAGTCCCACACCTTGCTGATGACCTGGCTGCGGGGCAGCTTCTCATTGCCGACGATCGCGCCCAGTTCCTCGGACGGCTGGACCGGGGCGTGGATGCCGGTGCCCGTGGTTGCGGTGGCCATGTTATTCCTTCCTATAATCCTTCAGCATCCCAGCCCGGTGGCGGGACGCGCGTGAATCACGCTTTCTTCAGCGCGACCGCCTTGTGCGCTGCCTTTCCGCCATTGTCACTCTCTACTATGTATTGCGGGTCATCCTTCGATGCGCGGACGGTGTGGCCCTTGATAGTCGTGTCGCGGGTCTGCTTCCTGACGATCCTGCCCTCGGCAATGCCGCCATGGCTGTTCCAGGTGACGCGATCATCCTTTTTAACCCACATTCTCCAAGTAAGTCGCTGATTTCGCTGTCGTAATCGTGATATTTCGCATATAAATCATGGCGTTGACGGCTGCGAGGGGCGCGTTTCATGGATCACCTGGAGGGTGCGGGCTTGGCGC
>NZ_JAVSCQ010000025.1:0-56280 GCF_040560405.1 Facivitalis istanbulensis | reverse complement strand
CCATCAAATCCGAACTCGTCTGGCGAACCGTCTTCTACACCCGTGCCCAGGCCAAGCAGGCCATTGCCCGCTATATCGACGGCTTCTACAATCCGGTCCGGCGCCACTCCGCGCTCGACTACATCAGCCCAGCGCAGTTCGAACGAACCGCGTCATGCTGAGCAAATGCCTCTCCATTTAAACGGGGCAAGTCCAGACTGCCGCCGTCCAGGCCAGCGGCACGGTCGTCCACATCCTGCTCGATGGCTTCCGGTTCGATTACGTCGACAAGTACGACCTGAAGAACCTGAAGGCGCTCCACCTGTACAAGCGCTCCGCCATCTTCTTTTCCGCCGTCGCACTCGCCCCCTGCTGGCACGCACGGCGAAGGTTGGCCGGCCGCGCCGCTGGGTGGTCGAGCGCACCATCGCATGGCTCGACCGATGCCGTGGCCTGGCCAAAGCCCGGGAAGCTTCCATTGCCTCGTCCGAGGCGTGGCTCGTTGTCGCTTCCATCAGGGGCATGACACGACGCATCGCAAAGCTCGAATTATGAGTCAGGATCTGAGGCCGTTTACCGCTTGGCTGCGTGGACCAGGAATGTCCCGGGAAACGCTGGTTCGAGCCCTTTCGTCATTCCAGCGGACACCGGGGCCCATTGCCGTCAGGGGAAAGAGAAGGCGCAGCAGGTCGAACCACGCCGGTCACCATATTGGGCAGGCCTCATGCGCTGGCGAAACTGATCCCCGGCCTTTCTCGTGGCGGTGCTTTGGTGTTCGAATCAGCGGGCCGCCAATCCCGCCGCCGCCATTTGCGACAACAGGTTCGCCCGCACGGCTTCCGACACCGGGGGCAGGGGGCGGGCGGCCTTGCCGTGGCGCAGGCGCTTGCGGTCCTTCTCCTCCGGTTCCACCCGGCGTACCCGCACCGCCGCCTTGCCCACCGCGCGCAGGCCGAGTTGTTCGGCGGCACCGCGCGACAGGTCAATGATTCGCGACGATCCGGCAAAGGGCCCGCGATCGTTGATCCGCACGATGATCCGGCGTCCCGTATCCAGCGCGGTCACCTCGACATAGCTGGGCAGCGGCAGGGTGGTGTGCGCCGCCGTCGCCCAGCCGGGGCGGAAGCGTTCGCCATTGGCGGTGCGCTTGCCCGACTCATGGCCATACCAGCTGGCATAGCCGAGCATGTCATAGGTCGTGTCCTCGGCCGGGACATAGGTGATTCCGCGCACGGTATAGGGCTTGCCGATCCGTACCGGCACATCGCTGACCGGGCGGTAGTTCCCGCCCGAACAGGCCGCCACCAGACATGCCGCGAGCGGTGTCACGCGCCGGGCCCATCGAAAAGCCATCCTGCCCCAATCTGCCATGCGGCACCGTTACCGCGCCCGGGCGGACGGAATAAAGCCATTTGCGACTCGACTGGCCGCAGACTATCCCCCGATGGTCGAACCCGGCTTGCAGCCAGGGGGAGGCGTTCGTGCCGGTGGTCCGGTCGTCGCAAAGGCGGTGACGGGCCTTAAAACGGGAATGCGGTGCGGGGGTGTTCCATCCCCCAAGGCCGCGGCTGTCCCTGCAACTGTAAGCGGTGAGTGCGCGATGCCGGTCCCTGCAACAGGGGACAGCCACTGGAGCATATCCGGGAAGGCCGCATCGTCCATGATTCGACCCGCGAGCCAGGAGACCTGCCGGTGCGGGTCGCTCATGCCGAGGTCCAGGGGATGGCCATGGCTTGGATATAATGTATCAAAAGAGCGACGTTCACCTGGAGCCGATCCTATCGGGGATATTGTCCGGCGTGCGCCCGTCCGGTCCGCATCTCCGACCGCATCGTGCGGCGATCCGGCTCCTGTCGCCAACGGCGCTGTGGGTTGTCTTTCCCTCATGTCCTCTTCTCTCGCCGGGCCTGCCCGGTTGCGTCGTCCGATCCGGCGCCGGGTCGCGCTGTTGATGACGGCGCTGATCCTTGCCAATGTTGCCGCCTGGATCTGGGCCTTGACGCAGTTTGCGCACAACGGCCTGATGCTCAGCACCGCGCTGCTCGCCTACAGCCTGGGCCTTCGCCATGCGGTCGATGCCGATCACATCGCGGCGATCGACAATGTCACCCGCAAGCTGATGCAGGACGGCCAGCGGCCGGTCGCGGTCGGCCTGTGGTTCGCGATCGGCCATTCGGCGATCGTCCTGATCGCGGCAACGACGGTGGCGCTCGCCGCCAGCACGCTCGCCGATTTCGAGGCGTTCGGGCAGAGCGGGGGCACGATCGCCACCATCGTCTCGGCCAGCTTCCTGTTCGCCATCGCGATCATGAACCTCATTATCCTGCGCGACGTCTGGACCCGTTTCCGCCGGGTCGCGCGGGGCGAGCCGATGGCGGAGGACGATGCCGCCATGATGTTTTCGGGGCAGGGGCCGCTGTCGCGGCTGTTCCGCCCGCTGTTCCGGCTGATCCGGCGGAGCTGGCACATGGCCCCGCTCGGCTTTCTGTTCGGGCTGGGCTTCGACACCGCGACCGAGGTGGCGATCCTGGGCCTGTCGGGCGCGCATGCGGCGGACGGCGTGTCGCTGGGGGCGATCCTGGTCTTTCCGGTGCTGTTTGCCGTGGGCATGGCGCTGATCGACACCGCCGATGGGCTGGTGATGCTGGGCGCCTATGAATGGGCGTTCGTCCACCCGCTGCGAAAGCTCTACTACAACATGACGATCACGCTGGTTTCCGCATTGGTCGCGCTGGTCATCGGGGGGATTCAGGCCGCCGCGCTGCTCGCCGATCGCTTTGGCTGGACCGCCGCGCCGTTTCGCTATGCCGGTGCGCTGTCGGAGCATTTCAACGTGCTGGGCTTCGCGATCGTCGGCCTGTTCGTCCTGTGCTGGGGCGCGAGCTTCCTCCTGTATCGCTGGCGTGGCTTCGCGGCGATGGAAGCACGAATTGCCAAGCCCGGCGGAGCGGGATAAATGCCGCGCATCGCGGCCGAAAGGTCGCGAAGATCGCGCCGGTGCCCTCTGGGGCTTTGAAACGGGAATGGGGTGGAAATCCCCGGCTGTCCCTGCAACTGTAAGCGGTGAGCGAGCGATGCCGGTCCCAGCAAGAGGGACAGCCACTGGAGCGATCCGGGAAGGCCGCATCCTTTCGCTTCGACCCGCGAGCCAGGAGACCTGCCGGCGTCATGGTCGCTCTTGCCTGGGCCCAGGGGGTGGCCGGGGCACGGTTCTCCGTCGGAGAGCGACGAAGCCATGCGGTCGGGACCGCATCGGTCGCCGGGCATGAGGTGGACGCATTTGACCGCGCCCGTCCGCTTTCCCGACCGGCGATCCGCCCGATGTCGCTCTCGCTCGTCCGGCGCGTCGGAGACTTGTTTTGCGCGATCTGTCCAAGGTGCCCGTTACCATCGTCACCGGCTTTCTGGGCGCGGGGAAGACGACGCTCATCAGCCATCTGATCCGCAATGCCGGCGGGCGTCGCCTCGCCGTCGTCGTCAACGAGTTCGGCACGCTGGGCGTCGATGGCGATATCCTCCAGTCCTGCGCGATCCCCGACTGTCCGGCGGAGAATATCGTCGAGCTGGCCAATGGCTGCATCTGCTGCACCGTCGCCGACGACTTCATCCCGACGGTCGAAAAGCTGCTGGCGATGGAGCCGCGCCCCGATCATATCCTGATCGAGACATCGGGCCTGGCGCTGCCCAAGCCGCTGCTCAAGGCGTTCGACTGGCCCGCGATCCGCTCGCGCATCACGGTCGACGGCGTGGTGGCGCTGGCCGATGCGGAGGCGGTGGCGGCGGGCCGCTTCGCCCCCGATCTGGACGCGGTCGAGGCGCAGCGCGCCGCCGATCCCAGCCTCGACCATGAAACCCCGCTGTCCGAGGTGTTCGAGGACCAGCTTGCCTGTGCCGACCTCGTCCTGCTGACCAAGGCCGATCTGGCGGGGCCGGAGGGTGTCGCCAAGGCGCGCGCGATCATCGCCGCCGAAGCCCCGCGCCCGCTGCCGATGGTCGAGGCGGTGGACGGCATCGTCTCCGCCGGGATCGTGCTAGGCTTGGAGGCCGCCGCCGAGGACGACCTCGCCGCGCGCCCCTCGCACCATGACGGCGCGGACGATCACGAGCATGACGATTTCGACAGCATCTCGGTGATGCTGGGCGAGGTGGACAGCCCCGACGCCCTCGCCGCGCGAATCGAGACGCTGGCCGAGCAGCAGGACATCCTGCGCGTGAAGGGCTATGCGGCGGTCGCGGGCAAGCCGATGCGGTTGCTGGTGCAGGCGGTCGGTCGCCGGGTGCGGACCAGCTATGACCGTCCCTGGCGCGCGGGCGAGCCGCGCGGCACCCATCTGGTCGTCATCGCCGAGCATGACCGGATCGACCGGCCTGCGATCGAGGCCGTGCTGAAGGGCTGACGCCGTGCATCTCGTCTTTCGCGAGAGCCATGGGCTGGAGGAACAGGCGGTTCCGCAGGATCTGGGGCAGCGCCCCGGTGACGTGGTGGTGCTGTCCTTTTCCGACAGCGACCTGAGCGCCTTTGCCGCGGGCTGGCGGGCGGCCGGCTTCGGCTGGTCGTTGCGGCTCGCCAATCTGGCAGCCTTGGTCCATCCGCTGTCGGTCGATACCTATGTCGAGCAGACCCTGGTTCATGCGAAGGCGATCCTGATCCGGCTGATCGGCGGCGCGGCCTATTGGGATTATGGCCTGCGCGAAGTCGAGCGGCTGGCGCGCGAGCGGGGCATTGCGCTGGCGGTGCTGGCGGCGGACGGGCGTGAGGACCGGCGGCTGGCGGCGGCGTCGACGGTGGACGATGGGCTGCTGCGACGGCTGACCCGGCTCTGCGATGCGGGCGGGGCGCAGGCGGCCGCGATGGCGCTGGCCGCATTGTCCGCAACGCCGGTCGCGCGGGACGGCGGCTGGTCGGTGGCCCCCGTTGGCGGCTGGTCGGCGGAGGGGCCGGGGTGCCCGGCGGCGGCGATGCTGACGGTCGGGCAGCCGCGCGTGCTGATCGTCTTCTACCGCGCCTATCTGGTTGCCGCCGATCTGGAGCCGATCGCCGCGCTGCACGCTGCGCTGGTCGAGCGGGGATTCGATCCGGTCACGCTGTTCGTCCCCTCGCTCAAGGCCGAGGGGGCGGGACCATGGATCGCGCGCTGGGTAAAGGCGCTGGCCCCGGTTGCCATCGTCAACGCCACCGCCTTCTCCGCGAAGGGCGAGGACGACACCACCCCGCTCGACGGCGCGGGCGTGCCGGTGTTTCAGATCGCCCTGGCCACCAGCGATCGCGAAGGCTGGGCGGGCGCGGCACGGGGCTTGTCGCCCGCCGACCTGGCCATGCATGTCGTGCTGCCCGAGATCGACGGACGGCTGTTCGCAGGCGTGGTCAGCTTCAAGCAGGCGGGGCCGCGCGATCCCGATTTCGACCATGGCCTGCGCCTCCACCGCGCCGAGCCGGACCGGATCGCGGCGGTTGCCGATCGGGTCGCGGGCTGGGCGAAGCTGGCGGCGACGCCGGCGGGGGAGCGGCGGCTGGCGATCCTGCTCTCCACCTATCCGGGCAAGGACTGGCAGGCGGCGCATGCCGTGGGGCTGGACGGCTTTGCCTCGACGGAGGCGATTCTCGATGATCTGCGCACGGCGGGGTACGATGTGCAGGCACAGGCCGGTCTGCCCGAGGTGCTGATCCACAACCGGATCGCATGGCCGCTGTCCGCCTATCACGATGCCCTGGCCACGCTGCCCGAAGCCTTGCGCGCCGATCTCGTCGAAAGCTGGGGTGCGGTCGGGGACGATCCGCTGGTCGAGGGCGACGCTTTCCATTTTCCCGCCATCGCGCTCGGCAAGGCGATCGTTGCGCTACAACCCGAACGCGGACGGCGCGAAGCGCGGGCGGAGGCGTATCACGACCTCTCGCGTTGTCCGCGCCACAGCTACGTCGCCTTCTATCTCTGGCTGCGCGCGCAGGGGATCGATGCGCTGGTCCATGTCGGCGCGCATGGCACGCTGGAGTGGCTGCCGGGCAAGGCCGTCGCTTTGTCCGATAGCTGCTGGCCCGAGGCGCTGACCCGCGACTGGCCGGTCCTCTATCCCTTCATCGTCAACGATCCGGGCGAGGCGGCGCAGGCGAAGCGGCGGCTGGGAGCCGTCACGATCGGCCATGTCCCCCCGGCGCTGGTCCGGGCGGAGGGCGGTGCGGGGCTGGGGCGGCTGGAGGCGCTGCTCGACGAATATGCCAATGCCGATGGCCTCGACCCTGCGCGCCGCGACCGGCTGCGGGCGCTGGTCGCCGAGGAGGCCGAAAGCGTCGGGCTGGGCGAGACGCTGGGGCTGGCGGGGGCGGACGATCCGCTGGCCCGGATCGACGCCTTTGTCTGTGACGTGAAGGACAGCCAGTTCGGCGAGGGGCTGCACATCTTCGGCCGGGGCGCGCAGGGCGCGGCGGAGCGGGCCGGTTTGCTGGCCGGGCTGAACGGGCGGCGGGTCGCGGCGGGACCGTCGGGATCGCCCTATCGAGGGCGCGCCGACGTGCTGCCCACGGGCCGCAACCTCTATGCCATCGATCCCCGCGCGGTGCCGAGCCGGGCGGCGCAGACGCAAGGGATCAAGCTGGCCGAGGAACTGATCCGGCGGTATATGCAGGAGGAAGGCGATCACCTGCGCACCCTGATCGTCGACCTGTGGGGTTCGGCGACGATGCGCACCGCGGGCGAGGAGTTCGCGATGGCCCTGCACCTGATCGGGGTCGAGCCGGTGTGGGACCATCGCTCCGAGCAGGTGACGGGGTTCGAGGTGATGCCGCTGATGCGCTTCGACCGGCCGCGCGTCGATGTGACGTTGCGCGTATCGGGGCTGTTCCGCGACGCCTTCCCGCATCTGGTCGCGCTGTTCGGGCAGGCGGTGCGCGCGCTCGGCCAGCGCGACGAGGCGCCGGACTGGAACCCCTATGTCGGGCAGGCCGCCCCGCGCGTCTATGGCCCCGCGCCGGGACGCTACGGCATCGGGCTGGACCCCGAGGCGGGTTATGGTGACGCCGCGCGGATCGAGGCCGGGCAAAGCTGGCTGGCGGCGTCGGCCACCGCGCTCGACGATGGCGACCGGCGCGATGCGGCGGGGATCGCGGCGCGGGTGGCGGGGGCGCAGGCCTTCGTCCATGTCCATGACTTGCCCGAAAGCGACCTGCTGCTCGCCGCCGATTATGCCGCGCATCAGGCCGGTTTCGCGGCGGCGCGCGCGGCGCTGGGGGAGGGGGGGGCATCGCTCTATCATCTCGACACGCGCGATCCGACGACTCCCAAGGCACGGACGCTGGCCGAGGAGATCGCGCGCACCGTCCATGCCCGTGCCGCCAATCCGCGCTGGATCGCGGGGATGATGGCGCATGGCTTTCGGGGCGCGGCGGAGATCGCCGCGACGCTCGACCATCTGGGCAGCTTCGCGCATCTGGCCGATGTCGTGCCCGCTTCGCTGATCGACCTTTATTGGGACGCGACGCTGGCCCGCGACGAGGTCCGCGCATTTCTGGCGCAGGCTAATCCGGGCGCGCTGGCGGCGATGGAGGCGCGATTCGCCGCGCTCCATGCGGCGGGGCTGTGGCGGACGCGGCGCAACTCGGTCCTCGCCATGCTGGACGGCGCGGTATGAGCGGCTTCGAGGTCAAGGGCTGGTGCCCCGATGCGTGGCGGCCGATGATGGCGGGCGACGGGTTGCTGGTGCGCGTCCGCCCGCCGCTGGCCCGGCTGGACGCAGCGCAGATGCTGGGGCTGTGCGAGGCGGCGATCCGGCATGGCAGCGGCCTGATCGACCTGACCAGCCGCGCCAATCTGCAACTGCGCGGCGCGACCGAGGCGAACTGGCCCGCGCTGGTCGCCGAGCTTCGCGCGCTGGGGCTGGTCGATCCCGATCCGGTGCGCGAGGCGCGGGGGGCGATCCTCATCAACCCCGACTGGCGGGACGGCGACGATTCGCACCGCATGGCGAGCGAGTTGCGCGCGCGGCTGGACGAACTGCCCGACCTGCCGGGCAAGGTCGGGCTGGCGATCGATGCGGGGGCCGCGCCGATGCTGGCGGGTGCGCCGGCGGATTTTCGGATCGAGCGGGCGGCGGGCGGTGGCCTCCTCCTGCGTGCCGAGGGACGCGCGCGCGGCGTTGCCGTCACACCGGGCGATGCCGTGGAGGCGCTGATCCGGCTAGCGCACTGGTTCGTCGCCAGCGGCGGGCGTGCGGCGGGGCGGATGGCGCGCCATGCCGCGCCGTTGCCCACATGGGCGGCGGGGGATGCCGTGCCTGCGCCCGCCGCCGCGCCGTTGCGCCCCGGTGCGGGGGAGATGGGGGCGGTCTATGGCCTGCCCTTCGGCCGGATCGAGGCGGCGGGGCTGGCCGCTTTTGTCCGCTGCCATGCCGCACCGATCCGCCTGACGCCGTGGCGGTTGCTGATCGCCGAGGGTGTCGCCGCCGACCCCGCCGCCGGGATGCTGCTGGAGGATGCGCCGATCCTGCATGTCGATGCCTGTGTCGGCGCCCCCGCCTGTCCGCAGGCGAGCGTCGCGACGCGTGATCTGGCGGCGCGTCTCGCCCCGCTGGTGCAGGGTCGCCTGCACATATCGGGTTGCGCGAAGGGCTGCGCACGGGCACGGGCGGCGGACTGGGTGCTGACCGGGCGGGAGGGGGCTTTCGATCTGGCCCGCAACGCCCGCGCCGGGGCCACGCCCCTTCACACCGGATTGTCGCCCGAGCGGGCGGTCGCGCTTCTCGGAGCCTGTTGATGTCCTACACCTACGAAACCGATGGCGCGGCGATCTATCGCCAGTCCTTCGCCATCATCCGCGCCGAGGCAGAGCTGACCCGCTTCGATGCCGAGGAGGAGCCGGTCGCGGTGCGGATGATCCATGCCGCCGGGCTGGTCGAACTGGCCCCGTCGATCCGGTTCTCGCCGGGCTTTGCGGTGGTCGGGCGGGCGGCGCTGGCGGCGGGGGCGGCGATCCTGTGCGACGCGCATATGGTCAGCGAAGGCGTCACGCGCGCGCGCCTGCCCGCCGACAATCCGGTGATCTGTACGCTGCGCGACCCGGCGGTGCCCGATCTGGCCAAGCGGATGGCGACGACCCGCTCCGCCGCCGCGCTGGAGCTGTGGCGGCCGCATCTGGCGGGGGCGCTGGTGGCGATCGGCAATGCGCCGACCGCGCTGTTCCACCTGCTGACCATGCTGGAGGACCCCGACTGCCCGCGCCCGGCGGCGATCATCGGCTGTCCGGTCGGCTTCGTCGGCGCGATGGAGTCGAAGGATGCGCTGTGGGAAGCGATGCCGGTCCCTTGCGCCATCGTGAAGGGGCGTCCGGGCGGCAGCGCGATCACCGTCGCGGCGATCAACGCGCTGGCGAGCCGCGCCGAATGACCCCGCCCTCCTGTGATCGCGGCACGATCCACGGCGTCGGCCTGGGGCCGGGCGCGGCGGACCTGATGAGTGTCCGCGCCGACCGGCTGGTGCGCGGCGCGCGGCATGTCGCCTATTTCCGTAAAAGCGGGCGGCGCGGCCATGCGCGCACCATCGTCGAGGGCATGTTGCGCGCCGATGTGGTCGAATATCCGATGGACTATCCGGTCACGACCGAGATCCTGTTCACCGATCCGCGCTATAACGAATGCCTGTCGGCCTTTTATGCGGAGTGCACCGCGCATCTCCTGTCGCTGGTCGGCCAGGGCGAGGACGTGGTGGTGCTGTGCGAGGGCGATCCGTTCTTCTACGGCTCGTTCATGCACCTGCACAGCCGGTTGAAGGACCATGCCCCCGTCGCGATCGTGCCCGGCATCACCGGTATGTCGGGGGCCTGGACCGCCAGCGGCGCGCCGATCACCTGGGGCGATGACGTTCTGACCGTCGCGATGGCGACCCTGTCCGAGGTGGAATTGGCCCGCCGCATCGCCGAGACCGACGCGCTGGTCGTCATGAAGATCGGCCGTCATCTGCCCAAGCTGCGCCGCGCCATCGCGGCGGCAGGGCGGGCGGATCAGGCGTGGCTGGTCGAACATGCCGCGCAGGCCGGCGAACGCGTCCGCCGCCTGGCCGAGGTGGAGGATGGTCCGGTTCCCTATTTCTCGATCGCGCTGATCCATGGGGAGGGACGGCGACCATGAGCGGTTGGCTGATCGTCGCGGGGCTGGGGCCGGGCGCGGACGACATGGTCACGCCCGAAGTGTCGGCGGCGCTGGCGCAGGCAACCGATATCGTCGGCTATATCCCCTATGTCGCGCGGGTGCCGGAACGGCCGGGCCTGACCCGCCACGCCAGCGACAACCGGGTCGAGCGTACCCGCGCGCTGCACGCGCTGGAGATGGCCGCCGCCGGGCACCGGGTCGTCGTGGTGTCCTCGGGCGATCCCGGCGTGTTCGCGATGGCGGCAGCGATCTTCGAGCGGGTGGAGGAAGATCCCGTGCGCTGGCACGACCTCGATATTCGTGTCCTGCCGGGCGTCACGGCCATGCTGGCGGCGAGCGCGCGGGCGGGGGCACCGCTGGGCCATGATTTCTGCGCGATCAACCTGTCGGACAACCTCAAACCCCAGGCGCTGATCGAACGACGGCTGGCGCTGGCGGCGGAGGCGGATTTCGCGATCGCGCTCTACAATCCCCGGTCGAAGGCGCGGCCCGATGCGCTGGACGCGGCGTTCGCGCTGTTGCGAGGGGTATGCCGCGACGATCGGCCGGTGCTGTTCGCGCGCGCGGTCTCCACGCCGCAGGAGGATCTGCGCATCGTGCCCCTGCCCGAAGCGCGCGGCGCGATGGCGGATATGCGCACCATCGTCATCATCGGGTCCAGCCGGACGCGGATCGTGCCCCATGCGGGCCGGCCGATCCTTTACACCCCCCGGACGACGCCGTGATCCAGCCAGTCCAGCACGTGCGCCACGCTTGCCGCTTCGGGGCGGGGCGGAATGAAGGGACGGTCGATCATCACGACCGGCAGGTCCAGCGCGCGCGCGGCGTCCAGCTTTGCCCGCGCGCCCGATCCGCCCGCATTCTTGGCGACGATCACCTGAACCCGATGCGCGCGCAGCAGGGCGATTTCGCCCTCCGGCGTGAAGGGGCCGCGATCCACCAGCAGATGATGCCGCGGCAGCCCCAGGACCGGGGCGGCGTCGACGAAGCGGAGCAGATAGTCATGGTGCGGGGCGGACGCGAAGTCGCCGATCGTCTGGCGCCCCAGCGCCAGAAAGACGCGCATGGGCGTCGGGCCCAACGCCGCGACCGCGCCGCGCGTGTCCGCGACAGGGGCCCAGCGGTCACCGGGCCCGGCCTCCCAGCGGGGGCGGACCAGCGCCAGCAGCGCGACGCCTGCCCGCTCCGCCGCGGCGATGGCGTTGGCGCTGATCCGCGCGGCGAAGGGATGGGTGGCATCGACCAGATGGGTCACGCCCTCGCGGGTCAGGAAATCCGCCAGGCCCTCGACGCCGCCAAAGCCGCCGATACGGGTCGGGACCGGCTGGTCGCGTGGGTGCTCGGTGCGGCCGGCATAGCTGAAGGTCACGCGTTCGCCGCGCGCCGCCAGCGCCGCCGCCAGGGCACTCGCCTCGGTCGTGCCGCCGAGCAGAAGGATATGGCGCATGGCTGACTCCGGGCCGTGGCTGACGATCGTGGGCATCGGCGAGGACGGCTGGGACGGCCTGACCGCCCCGGCGCGCGCCGCGATCCGCGACGCCGATAGCGTGATGGGCGCCAGCCGTCACCTCTCGCTGCTGCCCGATACGGGCGGGGCGGCGCGGATCGCCTGGCCGGTGCCCTTTGCCGATGGCGTGCCGATGCTGCTCGCCCGGCGGGGGGAGCGGGTGGTGATGCTCGCTTCGGGCGATCCCTTCTGGTTCGGCGCGGGATCGGTGGTGACGCGCGCGCTGGAGCCGGGGGAATGGGTGGCGTATCCGGCCGCTTCCACCCTGTCGCTGGCGGCGGCGCGGCTCGGCTGGCCGGTGGAGACGATCCACAGCGTCGGGCTGCATGCACGCGCCATGGAGACGCTGCGGCCGCTTCTGGCCCCGGCGCGGCGGGTGCTGGCACTGATGCGCGACGGCGCGGCGGTGACGGACCTTGCCGCATGGCTGGTCGCCGAGGATTTCGGCGCGAGTGACCTCACGGTGCTGGAGGCGCTGGGCGGCCCGCGCGAGCGGGTACGGCGGTTCCGCGCCGATGCGCTGGACGCGACCGACATCGCGCATCCGGTCGCGGTGGCGATCGAGCCGGTGGGCGACGGGCGGGTCCTGCCCTGCGCGAGCGGGCGGGACGATGACTGGTTCGATCATGACGGACAGATCACCAAGCGCCCCGTCCGCGCGCTGGCGCTGTCGGCGCTGGCGCCGCGACCGGGCGAGATGCTGTGGGATATCGGCACGGGATCGGGGTCGATCGCGATCGAATGGCTGCTGAGCGACCCGACCACCCGTGCCATCGGGTTCGAGCGTGATGCCACGCGGCTGGCCCGTGCCCGCGACAATGCCGACAGGCTGGGCGCGGGGCGGCTGGACCTGGTCGCGGGGGATGCGCGGTCGCAACTGGCCGGGCGCGCGCCGCCCGATGCGATATTCATCGGCGGCGGGCTCACGCCTGATCTGGTCGAAGCGTTGCGCGCGCTGCCCCGCTGTCGATTGGTGGCCCATGCCGTGACGCTGGAATCGGAAGCGCTCCTTGCGGAATGCCAGGGACGGCATGGCGGCGACCTGCTGCGCATCGAACTGGCCGAGGCGAGGCCGTTGGGCCGCAAGCGCGGGTGGAAGGCCCATTATCCGATCGTGCAGTGGCGGGTCGCATGGTGATCGCAGGGTTCGGATGCCGGGCGGCGGCGACGGCGGAGTCGTTCCGCGACGCGCTGGCCGCGACGGGCGTGCGGCCGGACCGGATCGCGGTGCCCGCCGACCGGCTGCCGCAGATCGCGGACTTCGCGCATGCTGAGGGGCTGGCCGTCCAACCCGTCGCGCCGCCCCTGCTGGAATCGGTGGCGACGCCGACCCGTTCCTTCATCAGCCTGGCGCATCGCGGCGTCGGCAGCGTGGCCGAGGCGGTGGCGCTTGCCGCAGCCGGGCCGGGCGCGCAGATCCTCGTTACCCGTCAGATTTCCTCCGATCGCATGGCGACCTGCGCCATTGCCCAGGGACAAGACCAATGACCGTTCACTTCATCGGCGCCGGACCCGGCGCGCCCGATCTTCTGACCCTGCGCGGGCGCGACCTGATCGCGGCCTGTCCCGTCTGCCTCTATGCCGGTTCGCTCGTGCCCGAGGCGGTGCTGGACCATTGCCCGCCCGGCGCACGGATCGTGAACACCGCGCCGATGACGCTGGATGCGATCGTCGCCGAGATTGCCGACGCCCATGCCAGGGGGCAGGACGTGGCGCGGCTCCATTCGGGCGACCTGTCCGTCTGGTCGGCGATGGGCGAGCAGGTGCGGCGCTTGCGCGCGCTGGGGATTCCGGTCTCGGTGACGCCGGGCGTGCCGGCTTTCGCGGCGGCGGCGGCGGCGCTGGAGAGCGAATTGACGCTGCCCGGCATCGCCCAGTCGGTGGTGCTGACCCGGACGCCGGGCCGCGCGAGCGCGATGCCGGAGGGTGAAGCGCTGACCGCCTTCGCGGCGACCGGCGCGACGCTGGCCATCCATCTGTCGATCCATAATCTGGCCAGGGTGGTCGCCGACCTGACGCCGCATTATGGGGCCGATTGCCCGGTCGCGATCGTCTGGCGCGCGAGCTGGCCCGAACAGCGGATCGTCCGCGCGACGCTTGCGACGATCGAGGCCGCCGCCGCCGATGGGCCCGAGCGGACCGCGCTGATTCTCGTCGGGCGCGTGCTGGACCAGAGCGATTTCGTCGAGAGCCGGCTCTATGCCGAAGGCTATGACCGTCGCTATCGCCCGGCGGGCACCGGCGCATGACATTTCCCCTGACTCCGGGCCTGATGATTGCCGCGCCCGCCTCGGGCACTGGCAAGACGACGGTGATGCTGGGGCTGCTCCGTGCGTTCCGCGATTCGGGCCTGACGGTGCAGCCGTTCAAGAGCGGGCCCGACTATATCGATCCGGCCTTTCACCGCGCGGCGTGCGGGCGCGTGTCGTGCAACCTCGACGGATGGGCGATGCCCGCCGCGTTGCTCGATACGCTGGGGCAGCGCGGGGCGGACGCCGATCTGGTCCTGGCCGAAGGGTCGATGGGGCTGTTCGACGGCGTGGCCCGGCCCGGCGCGACCGGCATCGGGAGCAGCGCGGAGACCGCGCGGCGCATGGGCTGGCCGGTGGTGCTGGTCATCGATGTATCGGGACAGGCACAGTCGGCGGCGGCGACGGCGCTGGGCTTTGCGCGCTACGACCCCGATCTGCGGGTGGCGGGCGTCATCCTCAACCGGGTAGCGAGCCCGCGTCACGAGCGGCTGGCCAGGCTGGGCTTCGAGGCCATCGGTCTGCCCGTGCTGGGCGCCTTGCCCCGGCGCGGCGACCTGGTCCTGCCGGAACGGCATCTGGGATTGGTGCAGGCGGTCGAGCATCCCGAACTCGACCGGCTGATCGGCGACTACGCGGCGTTCCTGGCGGCGCATGTCGACCTGGCGGCGGTGCGGGCGCTCGCCTATTCCCGCCCCGCGCCCGATCCGGCGGGGGCCGCATGGCCGACACCCCCGGCCCAGCGGATCGCGCTGGCCCAGGATGCGGCCTTTTCCTTCGTCTATCCGCATATGCTCGAAGGATGGCGCAGGGCGGGGGCGGAGATCCTGCCCTTCTCCCCGCTGGCCGACGAAGCGCCCGATCCGGCGGCCGATCTGGTCTGGCTGCCCGGCGGCTATCCCGAGCTTCATGCCGGACGGCTGGCGGCGGCTGGGCGGTTCCGCGCGGGGCTGATCGCCCATGCCGCCACCAGGCCGGTGCATGGCGAGTGCGGCGGCTATATGGCGCTGGGCGAGGCGTTGATCGACGCGAACGGAGAGCGGCACCGCATGGCCGGTCTGCTGGGCCTCGTGACCAGCTATGCCACGCGCAAGATGCATCTGGGCTATCGCCGTGCGACATTGCTGGGCGGCTTTGCGGACATGCCCGAGGGCGCGGTGCTGGGCGGGCATGAATTCCATTATTCCACCGTCCTCGAACAACCCGACGCACCGCTCGCCCATGTCGTCGATGCGCAGGGCGAGGCGGTGGCGGAGACTGGATCGCGACGCGGGGCCGTGACGGGGACGTTCTTCCACTGGGTGGCGCGCTGGTGGTGAGGGGGTTCGTGCATCTCGTGGGGGCGGGGCCGGGCGATCCCGAACTGCTGACGCTGAAGGCGGTGCGCTGTCTGGCGGAGGCGGATGTCGTGCTGTTCGACGACCTTGCCGCCGGGCCGATGCTGTCGCATGCGGGCGCCGATGCCGAGTTGATCGCGGTCGGCAAGCGCGCCGGCCGTGCCTCGCCCAAACAGGCGGAGATCGACCGGCTGCTGGTCGACCATGCGCAGGCGGGCCGGCGCGTGGTCCGGCTGAAGTCCGGCGATCCCGGCATCTTCGGGCGGCTGGAGGAAGAGATCGTCGCACTCAAGGCGGCGGGTATCCCCTTCGAGATCGTCCCCGGGGTCAGCGCGGCGAGCGCGGCGGCGGCGGCGGCGGGGTTGCCGCTGACCCGGCGAGCCGAGGCGCGGCGGGTGCAGTTCGTGACCGGCCATGACATCACCGGCGCGCTGCCCGCCGACCGCAACATGGCCGCGCTCGCCGATGCGGGGGCGACGACGGTGGTGTTCATGCCCAAGCGGACCTTCCCCGCGCTGGCCGAGGCGCTGGTCGCGCAAGGCCTGTCGCCCGAGACGCCTGCGCTGATGGCCGAGCATGTCGGTTGTGCCGACCAGCGGCTGACCCGCGCGACGATCGGCGGGCTGTCGGCGCAACTGGCGGAGGGCGTGTCGGACAAGGCGGCGCTGATCCTCTACGGCCCGCTGATGGAGGATCTGTGATCCATCTCGACCTGATCGGTATCGGCACGGGCCATCCCGACCATCTGACCCGCGCCGCCGAGGCCGCGATGCGTGCCGCCGACCTGATCCTGTTGCCGCGCAAGGCCGAGAAGGCCGAGCTGATCGACCTGCGCCGCGCCATCTGTGCGCAGGTGCTGGCGGGCGCGGACGTGCGGGTGGTGGAGTTCGACCTGCCCGAACGGGCCGGCGAGGGCGACTATCTCGACACGGTCGAGCGCTGGCATGATGCGATCGCCGCATGCTGGGCGGCGGCAATCGCGCGGGGGCTGCCTGGCGGCGGGCGGGTGGCGCTGCTCGTCTGGGGGGATCCGTCGCTCTATGACAGCACGATCCGTATCGCGCGGCGGCTGATCGCGGCGGAGCGGGCGGTACGGGTGACGGTGGTGCCGGGGATCACCAGCCTGCAACTGCTCTGCGCGGCGCATGCCATCCCGTTCAACGCGGTCGGTGCGCCGGTGATGGTCACGACCGGGCGTCGGCTGCGCGAGGGCGGCTGGCCCGAGGGGGTGGACAGCGTGGCGGTGATGCTCGACGGGGCGTGCGCGTTCACGACGCTGGACCAGCCGGATGTGATGATCTGGTGGGGCGCCTATCTCGGCATGGCGCAGCAGGCGACCGAGCGCGGGCGGCTGGTCGAGGTCGCCGACCGGATCGTCGCGCGCCGCGCCGAACTGCGGCGCGCGCATGGCTGGATCATGGACGTGTATCTGCTCCGGCGCGGCAGCGATCTGGCGGGGGAGGGGGCGTGAGGAGCCTAGAACTCGATGCCCTTCTGCGCCTTCACCCCCTGTTCGCGGAAGGGGTGCTTCACCTGCGTCATGTCGGTGACGAGGTCCGCCGCCGCGATCAGCGCCTCGGGCGCGTTGCGGCCGGTGATGACGACATGGGTCATCGCGCCCTTGGCCGCCAGCACCTCCAGCACCTCGTCGACCGGCAGATAGTCATAGCGCAGCACGATGTTGAGTTCGTCCGCCACGATCAGGTCATAGGACGGGTCGGCGATCATCCGCTTCACTTCATCCCAGGCGGTGCGCGCGGTGGCGATGTCGCGGGCGCGGTCCTGCGTGTTCCAGGTGAAGCCCTCGCCCATCGCGTGGAAGTCCACCTCGGGAAAGCGCGCCAGCACCGCCGCCTCGCCGGTGGTCATCGCGCCCTTGACGAACTGGACCATGCCGACGCGCATGCCGTGCCCGACCGCGCGGATCACCATGCCCAGCGCGGCGGTCGTCTTGCCCTTGCCCTTGCCGGTATGGACGATGACCAGCCCCTTTTCGGCGTCGCGCGCGGCGACCTTGCTGTCCTGCGCGGCCTTTTTCTTCGCCATCCGCTCGGCATGTTCGGCGTCGGTGCGCATCATGTCTCTCCTGAAAGCCGCAAGGGAAGCCCCGCCACCACCAGATCGGTCGCGTCGCAGACCCGCGCCAGCCGCTGGTTGAGCATGCCTTGCGCATCGCGGAAGCGCCGCGCCAGCGCATTGTCGGGGACGATGCCGAAGCCGACCTCGTTGCTGACCAGCACCACCGGGCCGGGTGTGTCGCGCAGCGCGGCGACCAGTGCGTCGCCCGCCGCCATCAGGTCCTGCTCGCCCAGCAACATGTTGCTCAGCCACAATGTCAGGCAATCGACCAGCAGCACGCGGTCGGCGCGGCCATGGTCGCGGATCGCGTCCGGCAGGGCGAGCGGGGCTTCCACCGTCGCCCATCGTTCGTCGCGGTCCGCCTGGTGTCGCGCGATCCGGTCGCGCATCTCGTTGTCCCAGGCTTGCGCGGTGGCGATGAAGCAGCCCTGCGGCGTCATCGCCTCGGCCAGCGACTGGGCGTGGCGGCTCTTGCCCGACCGGGCACCGCCAAGGACGAGGATGGTCCGGGGCTTCGTCATGGCCAGTGGCATCGCGGGAGTGGCGCTGTGACGCAAGCGGAAATGGGCGCGCTGACCCATCATGGCGGGCGGATCGATGCGGCCAAGGCACTGTTTCCCAACGCGCCCGCGCCGTGGCTGGACCTGTCGACCGGGATCAACCCGGTGGCCTGGACCCCGCCCGAGGGGTTGGCGATCGATGCCGGACCCTTGCCCGATCGCGGCGCGCTCGCCCGGCTGGAGGCGGTGGGGGCGGTGCATTTCGGCGTCGCGGCCGAGTGGGTCGCCGCCGTACCGGGCAGCGAGATGGCGCTGCGCCTCTTGCCGATGCTGGGCGTGGCGGGGCCGATCGTCGCGGTCCAGCCGGGCTACGGCACGCATGGTGCGGTGGCCTCCGCGCGGGTCGATCATGCCGCGCTGGAGCGCTGGCAGGGGCAGGCGGGGAGCCTGTTGCTGGCCAATCCCAACAATCCCGATGGCGTTCATCGGTCGCCCGCGCATCTTGCCGAACTCGCCGAACGGCAGGCGGCCGCGGGCGGTTGGTTGATCCTTGATGAAGCCTTTGCCGATGCGATGCCGCAACCCGGTTTCGCGGGCGTAGAGCGGGTGATCGTGCTGCGGTCCTTCGGCAAGTTCTTCGGGCTGGCGGGGGTGCGGCTGGGGTTCGTCATCGCTGAACCGGACTTGCTGTCGCGGCTGCGCGCGTTGCTGGGCGACTGGCCGGTGTCGAGCCATGCGATCGCATGGGGCTCTGCGGCCTATGCCGATGCCGGGTGGATCGCGGCGACCCGCATCGCGCTGGCCGAGCGGGCGGCGGCGCTGGACGCGGTGCTGGCGCGGCATGGCCTGATCGCGCAAGGGGCCTGCCCGCTGTTCCGCATGGTCGAGACGCCGGATGCCCCCGCGATCTTCGCCCGGCTGGCGGCGGCGGGGATATTGATCCGCCCCTTCGCCGATGCGCCCGAGCGGTTGCGCTTCGGCGTTCCGGCCGAGGCGGCGGAACGCGCGCGACTGGACGAGGCGTTGTCGCATGGCTGATCCCGTCGCGCTGCTTGCGCTGGCACTGGATGCGGGGATCGGCTGGCCCGACCGGCTCTATCGCTGGATCGGCCATCCGGTCGGGGCGTTCGCACGGTTCCTGAACCTCGCTGAGCGGCTGGGCAACCGGCCGCATTACCCGGCGCCGGTGCGCCGGGTGCTGGGCGTCGTCACCATGTTTCTGCTGATCGGCGTTACCGGAGTGATCGCTTGGGGACTCGACCAGGGGACGCATCTGCTGTTCGGGCGATGGGGCTGGATCGCCAGTGCCGCCCTCGCCTGGCCCGCCTTGGCGCAGCGCAGCCTGTACGTCCATGTCCGCCCCGTCGCCGAGGCGCTGATGCGCGGCGACCTCTCCGCCGCCCGTGCGCTGGTGGCGCGGGTGGTGGGGCGCGATACCGGGCGACTGGATCAGGCGGGCGTGTCGCGCGCCGCGATCGAGACGCTGGCGGAGAGTTTTTGCGACGGCATCTTCGCGCCGCTTTTCTGGCTGCTGCTGCTCGGGCTGCCGGGCGTGTGGGTGTATAAGGCGATCAACACCGCCGACAGCCTGATCGGGCATAAGGAGCCTCGCTGGCGCGCGTTCGGCTGGGCGGCGGCGCGGATCGATGACGTGGCGAACTGGGTGCCCGCGCGGATCGCGGGGGTGCTGGTGTGCGTGGCGGGGGCGGGCGGCTGGCGGGTGATGCGGCGCGATGCGCGCACCCATGCCTCGCCCAATGCGGGCTGGCCCGAGGCGGCGATGGCGGGCGCGCTGGGCATCGCGCTGGCCGGGCCTGTCGCCTATGACGGCGTGACCCAGATCAAGCCGTGGATCGGGCGCGAGGGCCGCGCCGCCATGCCGACCGACATCGTGACGGCGTTGCAGCTCTATGCCCGCGCCTGCCTGTTGCTGTGGGTGATCGCGGGGAGTGTCGCATGGCTGGTGTGATGATCCAGGGGACCGGCTCCGATGTCGGCAAGTCGGTGCTGGTGGCGGGGCTGTGCCGGGTCTTCGCCAATCGAGGCCTGCGCGTCCGCCCTTTCAAGCCGCAGAATATGAGCAACAACGCCGCCGTCACCCCCGATGGCGGCGAGATCGGCCGGGCGCAGGCGACCCAGGCGATGGCCGCGCGGGTCGCACCGCATGTCGACATGAACCCGGTGCTGCTGAAGCCGCAGGGCGACCGCACGTCGCAACTGATCGTGCGCGGGCAGGTGCGCGGGATGCTGGCTGCCGCGAACTGGCGCGAGGGGCGGATCGACCTGCTGCCCGAGGTGGTCGACTGCTATCGCCGTCTGGAGGCGGAGAGCGATCTGGTGATCGTCGAGGGGGCCGGCTCGCCCGCCGAGGTCAATCTGCGCGCCGGCGACATCGCCAATATGGGGTTCGCACGCGCGGCGGGGGTGCCGGTGCTGCTGGCGGGGGACATCGATCGCGGCGGGGTGATCGCCTCGCTGGTGGGCACGAAAGCGGTGATCGACCCGGCGGATGCGGCGATGATCCGGGGCTTTCTGGTCAACAAGTTTCGCGGCGATCCCGCGCTGTTCGCCGACGGCATGGCGACGATCGCCGAACATACCGGCTGGCGCGCGCTGGGGCTGATCCCGTGGTTGGCCGAGGCGCGGCGGCTGCCCAGCGAGGATGCGGTGGTGCTGGAACGCGCCCGTACCGGGGCCGGCGGGCGGGTGGTCATCGCCTGTCCGATCACGCCGCGCATCGCCAATTTCGACGATCTCGACCCGCTGCGGCTGGAGCCGGCGGTCGATCTGGTCATGGTCCGCCCCGGAGAGACCATTCCCGATGCGGCGATGATCGTGCTGGCGGGGTCGAAGGCGACCATCGCCGACCTTGCCTTCCTCCGCGCGCAGGGCTGGCATATCGACATCGCGGCGCACCATCGGCGCGGACGGCCGGTGCTGGGGCTATGCGGCGGATACCAGATGCTCGGGCTGGGCGTGGCCGACCCGGACGGGATCGAGGGTCCGGCGGGACGGGTCGAGGGGCTGGGGCTGCTCGATGTCGAAACCGTGCTGACCGGCGAGAAGACGGTGCGGCCGGTGACGGGCGCGGCGCTGGGCGCGGGCTTTTCGGGCTATGAGATTCACCTCGGCCGCACCACCGGCTCCGATACCGCGCGGCCGGTGGGGCATTTCGCCGATGGCCGGGCCGAGGGTGCGATGAGCGCCGACGGGCTGGTCGCGGGCAGCTATATCCACGGCCTGCTGGGCGAGGCGGGGCAGCGGGCGGCGTGGCTTGCGCGGATCGGCGTGGCGGGCGCAGGGCCGGATCACCGTGCCGATGTGGATGCCGCGCTCGACGCCATCGCTGCCACGCTGGAGGCGCATGTCGATTGCGATGCGCTTCTCAGGATCGCTCAGGACGCGGTGTAGAGCACGGCCGCAAGGAGGAGCGCTGTTTCGGTCAGCTCAATCCCCGCACCATGGACATCGCCGGACA
The DNA here is from genome assembly GCF_040560405.1 of Facivitalis istanbulensis. NCBI lineage: Bacteria > Pseudomonadati > Pseudomonadota > Alphaproteobacteria > Sphingomonadales > Sphingomonadaceae > Facivitalis > Facivitalis istanbulensis. Next base: position 35,017 of record NZ_JAVSCQ010000025.1, on the reverse strand, counting down.
CGCCGCCCAGCTTGCGGCGGAACCACAGGCCAAGGCCGAAGATCACGAGCGGGGTGACGGCCAGGGGCGGCGCGAACAGGTCCAGCGCCAGCACGCCGACCATCCACCCGATCACGTCCCCCGGCCGCACCGCGCCCGCCACCGCAGCACCCAGCCCGTTCGGCTTCAGCGGCGGCAGGAACCGTGCCCAGACCAATGGCCCGATCCGCGCCGCCGCCGGGATCAAGGCGATCATCGCCCAGTGATCGGGCGGCACGCGGTGGAGCAGGACCAGCTTGGCGAGCAACTGTATCACCAGCACGACGACGCCGAAGCTGCCGATATGCGGGTCCGCCATCACCGACAGCAACCGCGCCCGGTCGCCATGCGCTGCGCCCAGCCCGTCCGACAGGTCCGCCAGACCGTCGAGGTGTAACGCCCCCGTCGCCCACACCCATACCGCCAGCGCCGCCAGCGCCCCGACCCACGGATCGACCCACGCGCCCAGCCAACCGGCCCCCGCCACGATCGCGCCGATCACCAGCCCCGCGACCGGATAGAGCCGGATCGCGCGCGCGAAATCGGCTTGGTCCGCCGCCACGCGCGGCATCGGCAGGCGGGTCAGGAATCCCAGCGCGACGATCAGCGGCTTCATGCCGTGACCAGCCCCGTCACCTGCGCGGTGCGCGGCGCGCCCTCCCAAATCTCCAGCGTCAACAGGCTGGAATAGGGCAGCGCGAAGCCCCAGACGGTGTGCGCATCGAAGCCGCACAGAGCCGCGAGCGCCGCGCGCATCGCCCCGCCATGGGTGACGACCAGCGTCGGTTCGGGCGGCAGCTCGGCGATCGCAGCCCCGACTCGCGCGACCAGATCGGACCAGCGTTCGCCCTCCGGCGGCGGGTTGGCGTCGGGATCGTCCCAGAAGCGCGCGCGGGCGGCGGGATCGATGCTGTCGGGGGGCAGCCCGTCCCACGCACCGAAATCCAGTTCGCGCCAGCGGGGATCGACCGTCGCCGGTCCGATCGCCTCGGCACAGGCGCGGGCGCGCGATAGGTCCGAGCTGATCCGCCGCGCGACCGCCAAACCTTCAGCGCGCGCGACGCAGGCGGCGATCCCTTGCGCCGTCGCCGGGCTGTCGGTCCGCCCCAGCATCACCCCGGTCAGTTCCGGCTCGCCATGCCGGAGCAGATGGAGCCGAAAGCGCGTCACCCCTTGGCCACCCCCGCCTCGGCAAAGGTCGCCATGCCGTCATGTGCGGCCAGCGCGGCGCGGATCACCTGCACCGCCACCGCCGCGCCGCTGCCCTCGCCCAGCCGCATGTCGAGCGACAGGATCGGCCGCAACCCCAGCCGGTCGAGCAGCCGGACATGCCCCGGCTCGGCCGAGCAATGCCCGCTCAGGCAATGCGCGGTGATCGCCGGATGGACCATGGCGAGCGGCGCGATCGCGGCGGTGCCGATAAAGCCGTCGAGCACGACCGGCACGCGCTTCCCCCGCGCGGCCAGCACCGCGCCCGCCATCGCCGCGATCTCCCGCCCGCCCAGACGGCGGAGAATCTCGAACGCGCCGGTCAAATGCGGGCGATGCAGCGCCAACCCGTCCGCCACCGCCGCCGCCTTGCGCGACAGGCCGTGGGCGTCGACGCCGGTGCCGGGGCCGACCCAGTCGGCAGGCTCCCCGCCGAAACTGGCGGCGGCGAGCGCGGCGGCGGGGGTGGTGTTGCCGATCCCCATTTCGCCCAGCACGAGCAGGTCGGCATCGCCCACCGCTTCGGCTCCGGCGGACAGCGCGGCCAGGCATTCCGCCTCGCTCATCGCGGGTGCGGTGGTGAAGTCGGCGGTCGGCCGGTCGAGGTCGAGCGGCACGATGCTCAGGTCCAGCCCGGCGGCGGCGGCCAGCGCATTGATCGCGGCCCCTCCGGCGGCGAAATTGGCGACCATCTGCACCGTCACGTCCGCCGGAAAGGCGCTGACCCCGCGACCGACGACGCCGTGATTGCCTGCGAAGATCACCGCGCGGCCGCGTTCGATCCGGGGACGCGCGCGGCCCTGCCACCCGGCGAGGAAGATCGCGATCTCCTCCAACCGGCCCAGCGAGCCGGGGGGCTTGGTCAACTGGCCCTGTCGTGTGGTCGCGGCGTCGCGCGCGGCGGCATCGGGTTCGGGCAGCGCGGCGAGCGCTGCCTCGAACGCGGTAACTGTAGGGAAGGCGCTCATTCGACGACGAATCCTTCGGGCGGGGTGCGGGTGAGGAAATGGCCCTTCACCCCCTGCGGCCATTGCTTGTACGGCACCTGTCCCCAGTCGCTGTCGGCATAGGCGCGGGCATAGTCCAGGATGGCGCGCGCGGCGTCGTCATCGGGGGCGAACTTGCCCATCACATAGCCGACCTTGCCCGGACAGCGCAGATGGACGGCGCAAAAGGACTGGCAGGCGAAGAGGCAGGGCATCTCCTCCACCGCGACACCGGCATAGGCGGGGTCGGACGCCTGCACCCGGCGCAAGGCTTCGACCAGCAGCGCGCCGCCGCGCCGTCCTTCGTCATTCTCGCGCGCATCGTCGGACAGGCGGCAGGTGTTGCAGGCGACCACGGCGGGGCCGGGGGCGGCGGGTTTCAGCATGGGTTCGGCTCGGTCACTTGGGGCACATCTCCACAAAGGCGTTGTCGTCGCGCGAGGGGGAAAGCCCCGTCCGTCCGGTACACCCTGACCGGTCGAAAGACGACCGCGACGGGCAGGTCTCCTGGCTCGCGGGTCGGGGCCGGTCCGCCGCCTTCTCGGGGACATCCCCAATGGCGTGATGGCGAACGGCTCGCCGCTTACAGTTGCAGGGGCAGCCGGGGCATCGCACCCCATTCCCTTTTGATTCCCCCAAGGGGGAACCTGTCGCGGGGGGAGCGATAGGCGTGTGGGCGGGGAGTGGCAATATCTTCCCCGATAGCGGCCCGGCGTCGGACCCTATCTCCATCAGCACCACCCCGGCGAAGGCCGGGGCCCAGATGCCATGTCGCACGTGGCGCGCCTCATAAGACGCCGAGACTGGACCCCGGCCTTCGCCGGGGTGGTGCGTTCGCTTCGGGGTATGGAACCTACTCCTCCCCGCGCAACGCCTTCAGGAAGAAGGCATATTGCCGCCGCATCGCATAGGCGACCGGCCCGGTGGTGCGTCCGGCGGTATGCTCGCCGCCGGGAATGACCAGCAGGTCGAAATCCTTGTCCGCCTTGATGAGCGCATCGACCACCTGCGTCGTGCTGGCGGGATCGACGTTGGAGTCCTGCTCGCCGACGACCAGCATCAGCTTGCCCCGCAACTGCCCCGCATGGACCACGCCAGAGGCGTCGAGATAGCTCTGGTCGACCGGATAGCCGAGCCATTGTTCGTTCCAGTCGATCTTGTCCATCCGGTTGTCGAAACACCCGGCATAGGCGACCCCGGCCTTGTAGAAATCGGGGTGGAAGAGCAGCGCATTGAGTGTGCTCTGCCCGCCCGCCGAGCCGCCATAGATGCCGACGCGGCTGATATCAGCGGCGGGGTCCTTCGCCGCCAGCGCCTTCATCCAGGCGATCCGGTCGGGAAAGCCGCTATCGGCCAGGTTCTTCCACGCGACGTCGTGAAAGGCTTTCGAGCGGTTGGCGGTGCCCATGCCGTCGATCATCACGACGATGAAGCCCAGATCGGCGAGCTGCTGCATCCCCATGACGCGGTCGCCGCCGGAAAAGCCGCCGAACGGCCAGAACGCCTTGGGGACGAAGCTGTCGTGCGGCCCGGCATAGATGTTCTCGATCACCGGATAGCGCTTCGCGGGATCGTAATCGCGCGGGCGAACGACGATGCCGTAGATGTCGGTCTTCCCGTCGCGGCCCTTGGTGGTGAAGCGCTCGGGCGGGCGGAACCCGGCGGCGGTCAGCGCGGCGATGTTGCCCTTTTCCAGCGTCTGGAGAAGGCGTCCGTCGCGCGCGTCGTGAAGCTCCATCGTCTCCGGGCTGTCGGTGCGCGAATAGACGTCGACATAGCGGGTCATGTCGGGCGAGAAGCGGACCTCGTGCGTCGCATTCTCCTTCGTCAGCCGGGTCAGGTTGCGGCCGTCGAAATCGACCCGGAACCAGTGTTTGTAATAGGGGTCTTCGCCGGGGACGAAGCCGCTGGCCGAGAACCAGATTTGTCGCTTGTCGTCATCCACTTTCGCAATGTCGCGGACGACCCATGGCCCCTTGGTGATCTGGCGGACTACCCGGCCGGTCGCGCCGTCGATCAGGTAGAGATGCCGCCAGCCGTCCCGCTCCGATGTCCAGAGGATTTCGCGGCCCAGCCCCTTCACGTCATGCGACCAGATACGGTCGCGAAAGACGAAGGTCTTCGGGCTTTCGGTCACGACGGCGTGCGCCGTGCCGGTGTCGGCATCGACCGCGATGATCCGCGCCGCGCCGAAACCGCGCTTCAGATAATCGAAGGCGAAGCTCTTGCCGTCCGCCCGCCACTCTGGGGTGGACAGGGTATAGGCATGGGCGAACAGGTCGGGGTCGATCTCGGTCCGTCGGCCGTCGGACACGCGGAACAGGACGGGTGCTTCCTGATCGACCGTGTCGCCGGGCTTGGGATAGAGTTGCTGGACGACCTCGGGCTGGATCTTGCCCGGCGGCGCGGCGAGGACACGCGTCACCATCCGGGCATAGCCGGGCCGCACCCGCTGGAGCGCGATGTACCGGCCATCGGGACTCCAGGCGATGGTTTCGGGGTCGTAGAAATTGGCGGGGCTGCCGTCCTGACTGCGCCATAGCTCCTTGCCACCCCCGGCCCTGCGCACGACCAGATTGTCGTCGAGGACCAGCGCCTCCAGCCTGCCGTCGGGCGAGCGGCGGGGGTGGTTGTCGGCCGCCACGCGCAGGTCGCGCACCACGCCGAAGCCGCGCGGGCGGGCGGGGTTTTCGGGCGGCACGATGCGGCAGACCGGCCGGGCGAGGGTGCAGCTATAGGTGACGCCGTCGTCATAGCCGATGGTGAAGCTGATTGCCTGACGGTCGGGCGCATAGGCGAAATGGTCGAACGGTAGGCGCAGCGGCGCGACCGGCTGCCCCATCACTTTGGAGAGGGCGGGGGCGAGCGTCGCGGCGTCGAAGGCCGGGGCCTTGGCGCGGGTGGCGGCGTCCACGTCGATAAAGGCGAAGCCGCCCGCCACCGTCTTGCGATAATGGAAATGCCGCCCGTCCGCATCCCATTCGGCGGAGGAGGCGATGTCGCGGGTCAGCCATTGCCATTGGTCACGCAGGGCCAGCGACCGGGCGATGCGGTCGGGCACGGTCTGCGCCGCGATCGGCGTGGCGGTCAGCAGCAGCGAGAGGGCGAACAGGCGCTTCATTGCGCGGCTCCGATCGTAAAGCGGTAGGTCAGCGGCCGGAGCGCGATGCGATAGGGCATGTGCGCCCGGCCATCGAGGTTCCATCCGGTATCGCCGCCGACCCCGGCCTGCGCCGCGTCGATCAGCAGCGTGCCGTCGCCATGCGGGGTGATGTCCGAACTATGCGCCTGTGCGGGCGGCTTCAGCGCGAGGTCGCCATAGGGGAAGGGCAGCGCGTTGACCGACAGCGGCTGCGCCCCCGTCACGCGTAATCCGGTGCCGCCGCCGGTCAGTTGCAGCCAGCGGACATCGGTCTTGTTCCCCGACTCCTGCGGGCGGGCATAGCCATGATACTGGTCGGCGAGCAGCCCGTCCCAGCGCGCGATCATCGCGCCGGTCTTGCGGTCGGCATAGCTTTCCCACGGCCCGCGCCCGAACCAGTCGACACGGGTGAATTGCTGCCCCGGCGTCGCAAAGGCGAGGCCGACGCGCAACGGATCGGGCAAGGTCGCGCGCAGCGGGGTGAAGCGGACCGTCGCGGTCGCGCTGCCGTCCGGGGCCATGGTCCAGCGGGTCTGCATCGTGACCGAGCCGACGCCCATGTCGTGATCGACCACGATCGCATTGCCGTCGCGGCGGATGGCGTCGAGGCGGCGATGCTCGGAGAAATAGCGCCACATCGCATGGCTCTTGGGTACGCCAGCGCCCACGTCATTGTCGGTCGGCGCGCGATAGAAATCGGGTGCGCCGCCGGTCAGCAGCGTCCTGCCGTCATGGGCATAGCGGCGGACGAGGCCGGTCGCACGGTCGATCTCCAGCACCGCATTCCCCGCCTTCAACATCATCGCATCGGCGCTCTCGTCCGGCGTGACCGAGCCAGCGGGGGCGGCGGTGAAGACCGGCGGGGACAGCGCGAACTGTTCCCAGCCGACGACATGGCCCGCGGGCAGCGGCGGGATCGCGCCCGCCCTGGTCCGCGCGCGCAGGATCAGCGAGCGTTCCGCCGTCGCATCGCGGGGCGCGGGCAGGGTGAAGGCGATCGGCGCGCTCTGCCCCGGCGCGACTGGCGGCGTGGCGATGGAGCCGCGCGCCGTCTCGACGCCATTCTCCAGCACCGCCCAGTCCAGCGTGAAGCGCGACAGGTCGATATGGTCGTGGCGGTTGACCACCTGCCAGCCGCCGCCCTGATGGGTGAAGGTGATCGGCGACTGGACATGCGCCATCTCATAATATTCGGGGTCGGGGGTACGATCCGACCGGATCACCCCGTCGCCGACCGGGCTGTCGTCGCCGTGCAGCCCGGCATCCTTGGGATCGGGATCATAGTCCAGGCCCTGCCCCCAATAGGGCCGGCCCTGCTTGTCCTTCCGGATCATCGTCTGGTCGACCCAGTCCCAGACGAAGCCGCCCTGCAACTTGGGATATTTCCGAAAGACGTCCCAATAGCCCTGGAAATCGCCCAGGCTGTTGCCCATCGAATGCGCATATTCGCACAGGATCAGCGGCTGGGTGAATTCGGGCCGCGTCGCATAGTCGGCCAGCTTCTCGACATCGTCATACATGGGCGCGAAAATGTCGACATAGTCGTTGGTCGGGTGCCGCCAGCCGCTCATGCTGTAACCCAGGAAGTTGATGAGCCGCGTCCGGTCATGCGCGCGGACCCATTGGGCCGCCGCCTCGAAATTGGGACCGACGCCGCTTTCATTGCCCAGCGACCAGAAGATGATCGAGGGGTGGTTGCGATCGCGCTCGACCATGCGCTGGACCCGGTCGAGATGCGCGGCGGCCCATTCGGGCTTGTGGCCCAGGTTGAGCGTCGGGTCGTTCTTTTCCTGGGTAAGGCTTAAGTAGCCGTGGCTCTCGATATTGGCCTCGTCCATCACATACAGGCCGTACTCGTCGGTGAGGTCGTACCAGCGCGGGTCGTTGGGATAGTGCGAGGTGCGGACCGCGTTGATGTTGGCGGCCTTCATCAGCTCGATATCCTTGCGCATCGTCGCCTCGGAGACGACGTGGAAGCTGTGGGGATCATGCTCGTGCCGGTTGACGCCGCGGATCATGATCCGCTTGCCGTTCACCCGCACCTCGCCACCCGCCACCTCGACCGTGCGGAAGCCGATGCGGCGGCTGGTCGCCTCGATCAGCGTGCCGTGATCGTCGAGCAGTTCGACCAGCAGGGCGTAGAGATTGGGGGCCTCGGCGCTCCACGTCTTCACGCCCGGAATCTCGGCGGTGATCGTCGCGGTGGTGCCCGCCGGTGTCGCGGTCCGGGTGAAGACGGTGCGCTTGCCGTCGAGCAGCGTCGCGCGCACGCTCGTCGCCCGCGTCGCGCCCGCCAGATCGACGGTCGCCGACAGCGTGCCGTCGCGATAGTCATGGGTCAGGCCCGCATCGATTGCCAGATCGCGGATATGCGTCTGCGGCGCGGCATAGAGGGTGATCGACCGCTCGATCCCGTTGACCCGCCAGAAGTCCTGATCCTCGAGATAGCTGCCGTCCGAAAAGCGATAGAGTTCGATCGCGATGGTGTTCTTGCCCGGCCGGGCGGCGCGGCTGATGTCGAATTCGGCGGGGAGCTTGGAGTCCTCGGAATAGCCGATCCGCTGGCCGTTGACCCAGAGATAATAGGCCGCACCCGCCGCGCCGACGGTCAGCAGCAACTGGCGCCCGGCGAAATGCGCGGGGACGGTGAAGTCGCGGCGATAGGAGGCGACCTCGTTCAGCCGGTGCGCGATGAACGGCTGGTCGCGCGGGAAGGGATAGCCGCTGCCGACGAAGACCGGGCGGCTCAACCCCTCGGCCTGGAGGATGCCGGGGACGGCGACGCTCGCCCAGGTCGAGACGTCGTGATCGGGGCGCTCGAAACCGATGGGGCGCGCCTCGGGATTGGGGGACATGTGCAGCTTCCACATCCCGTCGAGCGACAGGTGGTAGCGCGACCGGGCGACATCGCCCGACAGCGCCGCCATGCGGCTCTCGAACCCGGCGAAGCTGCTGTGCATCGGTTCCGCGCCGATCCGGTCGATGGCGGGGTTTTCCCATTCCGGCCGGGGCACGGGCGGTGTCTGCGCCAGCGCGCCGCTGGCGAACAGCGCCGTCACACCCGCGCGGAAGGTCCATCGCCTGATCGCCATCGCCCCTCTTTCATTTCGTTCGACATGAGCAAGGTATATTATACGGAATACAATTTAAGGACATGTCTAAATTTTTGTCACTTGCCAAGTATGATATGAAGTATCACTGGTAGCCATGGTGCGGCTGGGCGACGACGGGCGAGGATGAAGACCATGGATAGTCGAACGGACGCTAACGCGGTGATGGCAAGGCCGATCGCGCGCAATGGGGGGCTTGGCTGGGATGGTCTGGCGATTTCGGCCTCGACCCTGTGCCTGTTCCATTGCCTTGCCCTGCCGGTGCTCATCGCCTTTCTGCCGTCGATCGCCGAATGGGCCGATATGGGCGAGACCTTCCATATCGCGATGCTGGCCATCGCCTTTCCGCTGAGCGGCCTGACCCTGTGGCGTGGCTGGCGGCGGCATGGCGGGATGCGGCCTCTCCTGCTGGGCTTCGCCGGACTCGGCCTGTTGCTGTTCGGTGTGATGTTCGAAGGGGAGCGCATCGGCACCCTGCTGACCGTCGCGGGCGGCATCACTCTGGCGGCCGCCCATCTCGCCAATCTGCGCGCGGCCCGACTTTCCTACCTCACCTCGCTTTGAAACGGAGTTTTCTGGGGCATGTTCAAACGTACCGTATCCTGTCTGGCGGTGGCGCTGTTCGCCGTCACCTGCACCGCCGCCGTCGCCGAAATACGGGAGGGGGACGAGCCGGCCCATTATCTGCCCAAGGGCACCTTCGACCTGCTGGCCATCCTGCCGCCCGCGCCGCGGCCCGATGACATACGCGGGCGCGCCGATCGCGAGATCTTCCGCAAGACGCGCAAGCTCATCGGCACGCCGCGCTGGGCGATGGCGACCAACGACGTGCAACTGGACGACGACCATATGGCGCGCGATTTCTCCTGCGCGCTGGGCGTCACCCTGACGCCGCAGGCCGCGCCCGCGACGATCCGGCTGATCGAGAATGCGGGCTCCGACACCGCGCGGGGAACCGGGATCGCCAAGAATTACTATAAGCGCCAGCGCCCCTATCTGATCGACAAGGGGCCGACCTGCCAGCCCGCGTCCGAACTGCAGGGGAGTTACGATTATCCCTCGGGCCATACGACGGCGGGCTGGACCTGGGCGACGCTGCTGGCCGAACTGGCGCCGGACCGGGCGACCCAGATCCTGGCGCGCGGCCGGGCCTTTGGCGAAAGCCGGATCGTGTGCGGTGCGCACAATGCCAGCGCGGTCGAGGGCGGGCGGCTGTCCGCCACCGTGACGCTGACCGCATTGTCGCAAAGCCCCGACTTCCAGCGGGATCTCGCCGCCGCGCGGGCCGAACTGGACGCGCTGCGTCGCGATCCCGCCACGCCGCGCCCCGATGCGGCCCAGTGCCGGCGTGAAGCGGCACTGGTGGCGCAGCCCATTCTCTGACCCGTCCGCCGCCGCATCCGTTCCGCCGGGACGGATGCGGGATGGACGGCTGGAAAACCGACAATCCATCCTCTTCGCTTCGCGAAACCGCGCGACACCCTTGACCGGGACGCGCGGTTTCGCGCAGTCGCGCAAACCTTCGAGATTGCGACGGGCGGGAGAGTAGAATGACCGAGGCACAGGATCCTATCGTCGCGGGCGTCGAACTGGGCGGGACGAAATCGATCGTGCTGATCGGGCGGGGGCGCGACATCCTGGTGTCCGAACGCCTGTCCACCACCACGCCCGCCATCACCCTGGCCGCACTGGCGCAGCGGCTGGCCGAATGGCGCGAGCAATATCGGCCCGAGGCGTTGGGCATCGGCAGTTTCGGCCCGATCGCGCTGGACAAGGGCGGCATGGACTATGGCCATATGCTCGCCACGCCCAAGCCCGGCTGGGCCGGGGCGGACGTGCTCGGCGCGCTGGCGGATGGGTTCGGCGACCGGGTGGCGATCCACACCGACGTCACCGGCGCGGCGCTGGCCGAGGGGCAGTGGGGCGCGGCGCGCGGTCTGAACGACCATGTCTATGTCACGATCGGCACCGGCGTCGGCATGGGCCTCATCGTCAATGGCCAGCCGGTGTCGGGCCGGATGCACCCGGAGGCCGGGCATATCCGGGTGCGCCGCGTGGCGGGCGACGGGTTTGCGGGGGCCTGTCCCTTCCATGGCGACTGCCTGGAGGGGCTGGTCGCGGGTCCGGCGATTGCCGCGCGCACCGGCAAGCCCGCGCAGGATCTGGCCGCGGACGACCCCGCCTGGACCTTCGTCGCCGATGCGCTGGCGGAGAGCTTTGCGGGGCTGTTCCTGACGCTGGCCTGTGGCCGGATCGTGATCGGCGGCGGCGTGGGCGTCGGCCAGCCGCATCTGCTCGACATGGTGCGCCAGGCCACCGTCGAGAAGCTGTCGGGCTATCTCCCCTTTGTCGACGCGGCGCAGGTCGCCAATCGCATCGTCCATGCGCAGCTCGGCGACCAGGCCGGGCCGCTGGGCACGCTGGCGCTGGCGCGCAGCGTGCTGGCCTGATCGCCCCCATCCACAGAAATCGCTGTCCTACAACGAACCGATATGGTTCGTGTCGGTCGTCACAGGGAGGGCGACATGGGACAGCAGGATCAAGTGGCGGGGGTGGAGGCGCTGATCGCGCAGGTGATCGCGCGCGAGGGGGATTATAGCGATCATCCCGCCGATCGCGGCGGCGCGACTCGCTTTGGGATCACCGAGGCGGTCGCGCGGGCGGATGGCTATACCGGGCCGATGCGTCGCCTGCCGATCGAGCGGGCGGAGGCGATCTATCGGCGGCTCTACTGGAGCGGGCCGGGGTTCGACCGCGTGGCGGCGCTGGCCCCCCGGCTGGCGGCCGAGCTGTTCGACACCGGCGTCAATATGGGACCCGACGTCGCAACCGGCTTTTTGCAGCGGGCGCTCAACGCGCTCAATCGCGGCGCGCGCGATTATCCCGACATGAAGGCGGATGGGCGGATCGGCCCATCGACCCTGGCCGCGCTGTCGGCCTTTCTGCGCCATCGGGGGGCGGCGGGTGAGGTCGTGTTGCTGAAAGCGGTCGAGGCGTTGCAGGGCGAACGCTATCTGACGCTGGCCGAGCGGCGGCCCGCCAATGAGGCGTTCCTGTACGGCTGGCTGGCGGACCGCCTGTCATGAGCGCGCCGGACATCCTGGCGCAGGAGGCGGGCGACCCGAATGACCGCTGGACGCGGCGGGCGCGGCCGACCTTTCTCTATGTCATGTATCTGCTGCTGCTCTGGAGTATCCCTATGGGGCTGCTGGCGGGCGTCCGCCCGGCCATGGCGACGGCGATGATCCGCGGCATGACGGAATATCTGGCGGCGATTCCCGAGCCGCTCTACGCGCTCTTCGGCACCGGCTATCTGGGGTATACGGTGGCGCGCGAATGGGGGAAGCGGCGATGAGGGGACAGGGCGCCCGCATGACGGCCGGGCATTAGGCTTTGACGTGGGCGCGCGGCGCGGTCATCGCTGGGCGTCATGACCGTGCTGATCGCCGATTTCTACCGCCATCTGACCGTCGATCTGCGCCGCTCGGATCACACGGTGCGCGCCTATGTTGCCACCGCCGAGCGGTTGACGGGATTTCTGGCCGGGCATTGGGGGCGGGCGATCGACGGGGCGGCGCTGTCCGGGATCACGGCGGCGGATCTGCGTGCCTATCTGGCGCGGCGACGGGGCGACGGCCTGACGGCGGCGTCGGCCGCGCGCGAATTGTCGGCGGTGCGCACCTTTCTGCACTGGGCAGGGATCGATCCGCCCGCGCTCAAAGGGCCGCGCCGCAAGCGCAGCCTGCCGCGGCCCCAGGCTCCGGCCGACATCATCGCGCTGGCGACCGATGTCAGCGAGGAGGCGGCCGAGCCGTGGATCGCCGCGCGCGACTGGGCGGTGCTGCTGTTGCTTTATGGCGCGGGGCTGCGCATCGGCGAGGCCATGGCCTTGCCCGCCAGCATCCTGCCGCTGGGTGAGACGATCCGTGTGACCGGCAAGCGCGGCAAGGTGCGGATCGTGCCGCTGCTCCCCGAATTGCGCGCGGCGATCGAGCGTTACGCGGCGCTGCTGCCGTTCGCGCTGCTGCCCGGGGAGCCGCTGTTCCGGGGGACGAAGGGCGGTCCGCTGTCGCCCGCGATCATCCGCCGGTCGGTGCGCGGTGCGCGCGACAGGCTGGGGCTGGGCGGACGGACGACGCCGCATGCGTTGCGCCACAGCTTCGCCACGCATCTGCTGGGGCGCGGGGCCGATCTACGCCAGCTTCAGGAGTTGCTGGGCCATGCCAGCCTGAGTTCGACGCAAATCTATACCGAGGTCGATGCCGCCCGGCTGCTCGACATCTATCGCACCGCGCATCCCAGGGCCTAACGCGGCCCGCGCGGCGTCCAGGTGAGGACGCGCCACAGATAGCCGATGGCGATCGCCACCGTCATCAGGATCGCGGCGGGGCCGACATAGCGATCGATCACCTCGAAATTCGCGCCCAGCCAGAAGCCGGCATAGGCGAGGATCGCATTCCAGATCGCGCTGCCCGCAAAGGTCCAGAGCAGGAACCGGCCGAGCGGCATCCGCGTGATCCCGGCAGGCAGCGAGATCATCGTCCGAAAGGCGGGCATGAAGCGGAACACAAACACCACCCATCCGCCATGCCGGACGAAGAACCGGTGCAGCCGTTCGACGTCGCGCCATTCCATGGTCAGCCAGCGGCCATGCCGGTCGACAAACGGGCGGAACCGCTCATAGCCGATATGGCGGCCGACCGCATACCAGGCGTAATTGCCCACCGTCGTCCCCGCCGTGCCCCACAGGATCAGCGGCACCATGTCCATGTCGCCGCGCGCGACCGCCATGCCGCCCAGGCCCAGAATGACCTCCGACGGGATGGGCGGCACGATGTTTTCCAGCGCCATCAGCAGGAAAATGCCGAGATAGCCGCCCCATGCGATCAGGTTCAGGATGAAATCGGTCATGGGCTCTGGAATGTACCGATAAGGACGGGGGCGGTTCCCCTATCCGGGTCGGCGACACCGCGAAAGGGGGGAAGCCGCTTGACGGCGCGGGCGGCTTGCGCGAACCCGCAGGCTATGGCCGACACACCCCAAAAATCGGAGGCGAAGGAGACGCTGCGCTTCTTCCTGAAGCTCGCTCTGTTCGTCTTCGTCCTGCGCAGCTTCCTGATGACGTCGTTCGTCATTCCGTCGGAATCGATGCTGCCGCGTCTGCTGGTCGGCGATTATCTGTTCGTGACCAAGTGGAATTATGGCTATTCGCGCTGGTCGCTGCCGTTTGGCCTGCCGCTTCTGCCCGGGCGCATCCTGGGACGCGATCCGGCGCGGGGCGATGTGGTGGTGTTTCGCTCGCCCGGCCCCGACGATCACGATGTCATCAAGCGGGTGATCGGCCTGCCTGGCGATACGATCCAGGTCACCGACGGACAGGTGATCCTGAACGGCCGCCCCGTGCCCCGGCAGCGCGTCGCCGATTTCATCCTGCCGCTGACCCCCAATTTCGGCGCGGACAAATGCGGCACCGAGCATCTGGGCGTCGTCGCGGGCAAGCCGGTATGCCGCTATGCCCGGTTCCGCGAGACCCTGCCGGGCGGCAAGCGCTATGACGTGCTGGACCAGGGCAATTTCCCCGATCGCGACGATACGGTCGTCTATACGGTGCCTGCTGGCCATGTCTTCCTGATGGGCGACAATCGCGACGACTCGGCGGACAGCCGCTTCGCGCCGCCAATGGGGATGGGCTATATTCCGATGAACCGGCTGGAGGGGCGCGCGGCGGTCACCTTCTTCTCGACCGATGGCTCGGCTGAATGGATCAAGCCCTGGACCTGGGTGACGGCGGCACGCTGGCACCGGATCGGAGAGGGGTTTTGAGCGCGGTCGACACGTGGCTGGCCGGGATTCTGGGCCAGGCCCCGGCTGATCTCGCGCCCTTTCATCGCGCGCTGACTCATGGCAGCCAGGCGGCCGAGAATTACGAGCGGCTGGAATTCCTGGGCGACCGGGTGCTGGGCCTGGTCATGGCCGAATGGCTGTGGGAGCAATTCCCGAACGAGCCAGAGGGGCAGTTGTCGCGTCGGTTGAACGCCTTGGTGACGGGCGCGGTCTGTGCCGATGTGGCGCGCGACCTGGGCGTGCGCGAGCATCTGCGGCTGGGCAAGCAGGCGCGCGACGATGGCGCATCGGACAGCGACAATGTGCTGGGCGACGTGATGGAGGCGCTGATCGGCGCCTGGTATCGCGAGGCGGGGCTGGAGTCGGCGCGGGCCTTCATCCATGCATCCTGGGGGGACCGGGTCCACGCCCATGCCAAGGCGCCGCAGCATCCCAAGTCGGCGCTTCAGGAATGGGCCGCCGCGCACAACCGCAAGCCACCCGAATATGTGGTGGTCGATCGCTCCGGCCCGCATCACGCACCGCGCTTCACCGTGGCGGTGCGGATTGGCCGGACGGCGGAGGTCAGCGCGACCGGGGCCAGCAAGCAGGAGGCGGAGACGGCCGCCGCCAAGGCGTTGCTGGCGAAGCTGAAGGCTTGAGCCATGCCGGTCCCCGGCGCAGGCCGGGGACCGAAGCGGAACGGCGTTCAGCCTGACCCCGCTGCTCAGTGCGCCTTGGCGGCGGCGGCCTGTTTCCTCGCCTCCACCTTGGCGCGGTGATGGCCGATGGCGCAGCCCGCCGCGGCACCCAGCACGGCATGGCCCTTGCCGACGAAATGCCCGCCGACCGCGCCAATGGCCGCGCCCTTCAGGCACCCCTTGGCCGAGGCGGGACCCGCGACGGTCAGCAACGCGGCGGCCGACAGGGCGGTGAGAAGGGTTTTCATAACGTCGCTCCTTGTTCTGGAAGTCGGGGCGAGAATGCGCGTGCCGCCGTGGCCGGTGGATGATGGAGCCATTACATCCCGTCCATGCGGGCTTTCGCTTGCGGGCATGGGCGCTTCACCTGTACCGCGTCTGGTCATGACAGAACAACGTTGCGGCCTCGTCGCCGTCGTCGGCGCGCCCAATGCCGGCAAATCCACCCTCGTCAACGCGCTGGTCGGCCAGAAGGTCGCGATCGTCAGCCCCAAGGCGCAGACGACCCGCGCCAAGCTGCTCGGCGTCGCGATCGAGGGGGAGGCCCAGATCCTGCTGGTCGACACCCCCGGCATCTTCGAGCCCAAGCGCCGGCTGGACCGCGCGATGGTCGCCGCCGCTTGGGAAGGCGCGGAGGGGGCCGACATCCTGGCGCTGGTCGTCGACGGCAAGGGCGGCGTGGGACCCAAGGTCACCGCCATCGCCGAGTCGATCGCGCATCGGCCCGAGCCCAAGCACCTGATCCTCAACAAGGTCGATATCAGCGACAAGGCGCGGCTGCTGGGCCATGCCGAAAAGCTGAACGCGATCGTCGGCTTCGATGAGACATGGTTCGTCTCGGCCGCGTCCGGCGACGGCCTGCCCGAGTTGAAGCGCCATCTGGCCGGGCTGATGCCCGAAGGGCCGTGGCATTATCCCGAAGACCAGGTGTCCGACGCGACCGAGCGTGCGCTGGCCGCCGAGGTGACGCGCGAGCAGATCTATCTCCAGCTCCACGCCGAGCTGCCTTATGCCAGCGCGGTGGAAACCGAGGCGTATAAGGAGCGCGAGGATGGATCGGTCGAGATCCACCAGCAGATCCTGGTGGAGCGCCCGACCCAGCGCGCCATCGTGCTGGGCAAGAACGGCCAGCGGATCAAGGAGATCGGCGCCAGGGCGCGCGAGGAACTGTCGCGCATCCTGGGCCACAAGGTGCATCTGTACCTGCATGTGAAGGTCCGTCCGGGTTGGGACGAGGATCGCGACGTGTACCGCGATATCGGGCTCGACTGGGTGGAGTGAGTTTTCGGGGGGCGGCGCGACCGGGTTTTCAGCCGAGCGGCCCTCCAATTCTTCCCGCTACCGGCGAGGAAACGGACTCATGGCTCTCTTTCGCGGGCATCCGCCGCGCCGAGCCGTCCCAACGCCCATGCCGCCGCCTCGACGACGACGGGATCGTCATCGCCCAGCAGCCGTTGCAGCACCGGCACCAGTTCCGCCGCGCCGCTATTGCCCGCCGCGATCGCCGCGTTGCGCACCATCCGGTTGCGGCCGATCCGCTTGATCGGCGAGCCGGAGAATATCTGGCGGAATTCGGCATCGTCCAGCGACAGAAGATCGCCGAGTTCAGGTGCCGTCAGTTCCGCGCGGGGGTGAAAGGCCATGTTCGCCTGGGCCGCCGCGGCGAACTTGTTCCACGGGCACACCGCCAGGCAATCGTCGCAGCCATAGATACGGTTGCCGATCGCGACGCGGAACTCCTCGGGGATCGGCCCGGCATATTCGATCGTCAGATAGGATATGCAGCGCCGCGCATCGAGCTGATAGGGCGCGGGGAAGGCGTTGGTCGGGCAGGCTCGCTGGCAGGCGTCGCACCGGCCGCAGGTATCGCGCGCCACCGCGTCCGCCTCCAGGTCCAGCGTGGTATAGATCGCGCCGAGGAACAGCCAGCTGCCATGGTCGCGGCTGACCAGATTGGTGTGCTTGCCCTGCCAGCCGAGCCCGGCCGCCTCCGCCAGCGGCTTTTCCATCACCGGCGCGGTGTCGACAAAGACCTTGAGCTCGCATCCCGCCTCCTGCGCCAGCCAGCGGCCCAGCGCCTTCAACTGCCGCTTCACGACATCGTGATAATCGGCCCCTTGCGCATAGATCGAGATGCGGCCGATCCGCCCCTGGTCCGCCAGCCGCATCGGGTCTTCGGCCGGCGCATAGCTGACGCCCAGCGAAATGATGCTCTTGACGTCCGGCCAGAGGCTGGCGGGGCTTTGCCGCTGATGGGCGCGGTCGGCCATCCAGATCATCGACCCGTGTCGTCCCTCGGCCAGCCATTGGTGCAGCCGCTCGATCGTCCTGGGCGCGGCATTGGCATGGGTGATGCCGACCGCGGCAAAGCCCAGTTCGGCCGCCTTCGCCTTGATCCGGGTTTCCAGCTTGTCTTTCGCCACGCCCGCCCGCTACCACAACCGCACGGCTTGGAGGAACAGCGCTTGGATAATCAGTGGGCGGTCAGCGCCTCGGGTCTGGCAAAGCGCTTCGGTGAACGGCGGGTGGTGGACGGGGTCGATATCGCGGTGCCGACCGGCGCGGTGTACGGCGTGCTGGGGCCGAACGGCGCGGGCAAGACGACGACGCTGCGCATGCTGCTGGGCATCATCGAACCCGATGAAGGGCAGCGCACGCTGCTGGGCCATGTCCATCCGCGCGAGGCGAGCGATCTGGTCGGCTATCTGCCCGAGGAACGCGGGCTGTATCCGGCGATGAAGGCGCGCGAGGCGATCGCCTTCATGGGCGCGCTGCGCGGGCTCGACTGGGCGACGGGCCGCGCCCGGGCGGGGAATCTGCTCGAACAGGCCGGGCTGGGCCATGCCGCCGACAGCAAGATCCGCAAATTGTCCAAGGGCATGGCCCAACTCGTGCAACTGCTCGGCTCGGTCGTGCACCGCCCCAAACTGCTGGTGCTGGACGAGCCCTTTTCGGGGCTGGACCCGGTCAACCAGGAGCGACTGGAAGCCTTGATCCTGGGCGAGCGCGATCGGGGCGCGACGATCCTGTTCTCCACCCATGTCATGGCCCATGCCGAGCGGCTGTGCGACCGGCTGGCGATCATCGCGGGCGGGCGGCGGCGATTCGAGGGGACGGTGGACGACGCGCGCGGCACGATGCGCGCGCGGGTCCGCTATCGTCCGCGCGATCCCGACCGAGTGTCGCCCGACCTGTTGCCGGACGACGCGGCGCGCGACGGGGCGGACTGGCGCTTCATCCTGCCCGATGACGGGATCGAGCCGGTATTGGGCCGATTGCTGGCGGCCGGGGCGGGGGTGTCGAGCCTGTCGATCGAGCGGCCCAGCCTGCACGAGGCGTTCGTTCGCATCGTCGGCGCGGCCGAGAGCGAGATGGCGGCATGAGCCCGGCCCGTCGCCTTTTGCGCCAGACGCTGACCATCGCCCGGCGCGACTTCATCGCCACCGTCTTCACGCCGATCTTCCTGCTGTTCCTGTTCGCGCCGCTCATCATGGTCGGGTTCAGCACGATCGGTGCGCTGGGCGCGCAGCGCGCGGCCGACCATGGTGCCGACACGGCGCGCATCGTCGTCATCGCGCCCGACGTGTCGGCCAGGGCGCTGGTCGAGGCGGATCGGCGGACGCGGGCGCTGTTTCGACGGGACGAGGAGCCGCCCACGCTGCTCACCATCGCGCCCGCGCGCGATCCCGCCGCCCAGGCCCGTCGCGCGTTCGAGGCGAGGGCATATGACGCCACCGCCGTTCTCTATGGTCCGCTCGATCGGCCGACGATCCTATACGCCCCCGGTCGTGCGCGGACGGCGGACTATCTGGCCATGCTGGCTGGCAATGCGCTGTCGGCCGAGCGACTGGGCGGCGAATGGCCCGAAGTGGTCGCGAGCAAGACCGTCTTCGCCCGCCAGCGCCCGGCATTGGGTGGACGGAACGAGACCGCATTCCTGGCGGTGTTCGGCATCTTCTTCCTGACCTTGTTCCTTGCGGGGCAGGTGGTCGGCACCATGGCCGAGGAGCGCTCGAACAAGGTGATCGAGGTGCTGGCCGCCGCCGTGCCGCTGGAGGCGGTGTTCCTGGGCAAGCTGCTTGGCATGTTCGGCGTCGCGGTGCTGTTCATCGGTTTCTGGGGCACCGTGCTGGGGCAGGTGAGCAGTATGTTGCCGCCGACCTTCGCCGACAAGGTCGGGACATTGTCGCCGGCGGTCGGGTTGCCGATGTTCGTCCTGCTGTTCGTCGCCTATTTCACCATGGCCTATCTGCTGCTGGGGGCGGTGTTCCTGACGATCGGCGCGCAGGCCTCGACCATGCGCGAGATCCAGATGCTCTCGCTGCCCATCACCATCGTGCAGGTGGGCATGTTCACCCTGACCCTGTCGGGCCTGTCGCAACCCGATGGCTGGCTGGCGCTGGTCGCCGAGGTCTTCCCGCTCTCCTCGCCCTTTGCGATGGCGGGGATGGCGGCGGCGCGCGACTCGCTCTGGCCGCACGCGCTGGCGCTGGCGTGGCAGGCGATGTGGGTGGCGATCTTCATCACGCTGGGCGCGCGGCTGTTCCGGCGGGGCGTGCTGCAATCGGGCAGCAGCCGGCCTTTCTGGCGGCGCAGCGCGGGGTAGCGCTTTCGCGGCGCGGGGCGGTCCCTATCTGGAGGATATGATCGCATCCGCCTGTGATCGTCGCGCTTTCCTGTCGCTTGCCGGGTTCGGCATGGCGGGATTGGGCCTGAGCGGCTGTGGCCGGGAGGCGGCGGCGGCCGAGCGGTTTCCGGTCACCATGTCGGACGCGGCCTGGCGGCGAAAGCTGGGGCCGGTGGCCTTTGCGGTGCTGCGACGCGACGGGACCGAGCGGCCCTATAGCAGCGCGCTGAACGATGAACATCGCAGCGGCGTCTTTGCCTGCAAGGGCTGCGGCCAGCCGCTCTTCTCCTCTGCGACCAAGTTCGACAGCGGAACCGGGTGGCCCAGTTTCTGGGCGCCGCTGCCCGACGGGGTGGGGACGCGGCGTGACCGGTCGCTGATGATGGCCCGGGTGGAGGTGCATTGCCGTCGCTGCGGCGGGCATCTGGGCCATGTATTCGACGATGGTCCCAGGCCGACGGGCAAGCGCTATTGCATGAACGGTGTCGCGATGACGTTCCGCGCGACCTGATGCCGGATGGTCTGCGCTATCCGGCCAGTAGTGTCGTGCGCGGGCGATGTCCGGGCAGGGAAGAGCCGGTCGGGCTGGAAGGACCGGCGGACCGCTTATTCGACCGGGGCGGCGAAGGTCAGGATACCCGCGGCGCGGCCGCTGTCGCGCGAGGCGATCTCGGCATTCGGCAGGGTCGGCGCATGGTGCCGGTGGCTGGCATAGATGAAGCCCTTGGTCGGATAGGCCGAGGTACCCAGGCCGCCATTGGGGCCGTACCAGACCTTGACCATCGACCAGTCGTTGTCGGGCGAGATGTCGATCGCGCGGACGTCGCGCTCGATGCCGCCGCGACGCGACCAGTTGGCGTGGGTCAGGAGGACTTCACGGTCGCCGACGACCTTGCTGACCATCGCGACATGGCCGACGCGCATCCGGCTGGTCGCTTCAAAGGCGAGGACCGAGCCCTCCTGCGGGGTGTGGCCGCGGTCGTAGCGGCCCTGGGCCTGGCCCCACCAGGTGTTGGCGTTGCCGTGAAGATCGATGCCCGAAATCTCGCGGGCATAGGGCGCACACTGCCAGAACTGCGCCGCAGCAGGGGTGGCCATCATCAGGCCGCACGATGCCATCAGCGCGAATCGCACTGCAAATGCCTTGAACTTCACATGACCCCCCGGTCGGAATGTCGGTGTGGGTGTCGATTAACGGGGGCTAAACGGGATGGAAAGCGCCGCCCGAACCATATCGGGTGAACGGTGTTCGGGCGGCGATGACCTGAAGGATCGGCGGCGAAACGAGAATATCGTTCCTCGTTTCGCCGTCCGAATGGCTCGGCTTATCGTCCGAGAAGCCGATCGACCGTCACCTGGGTCACCGCATGATAGCCGGGACGCGCCTTGTCATAGATTCGCCGGGCTAGCGCCTGGCCCCATTCGCCCTGTCCCTGAAGCTCCTGGAACAGCGGCGCTACGAACTTGCGGCGGCCCTGCGACGTCAGGAATCGCTCCGCCGAGGCTTCGGCTGGCGGATAGCGGTTGGCGAGGGCGAGGCGCAGCCAGGCGAAGCGGATCTCGCTATTGCCCGTCTCGGTCCAATGGAACCGCCCGTCGAGCGCGGCGAGCCGTTCGGCGGACAACTGGCGCGGCAACTGGTCGAGGAAGCGGACATATTCCTGGGTCGTGACCTTGTCGGGCACCGCCGACACCGGGCCGCCCGCCGCGAACGCTTTGGCTGCCGCGTCGATCGCGGGGAAGGCGTCGGAACGGACATGGACCGCGTTGGCGGGAATGCCCGGCTGATAGACCCATTGGTCGATGCCGATCTTCTCCGCCTCGCCCGGCTTGAGCAGATGGGTCTTCAGGTCGGTCAGGAAGCCCGCACTGGTCTGCGGCTGGAAGGCATGGCGGTCGAAATAGCCGCGCAAATACGCGTCCCAGCGCGCCCGGCCCACGACGGATTCGATCGTGCGCAGGAAGGTCGCGCCCTTGTCATAGGCGATCTGGGTCATGCCATCGTCGGGATCGCGAGCGGCGTTCAGGTCGAGGTGCAGCTTGGTGTCGGGCGATTGCGGGCCACCGGCTTCCTTCAGGGCATTCTGCATGTCGGTCCAGGCCAGATCGGCTTCCATCGCCGCCCGGCGCTTGCCGTACATCGACTCCATGATCCGGTTCTCGAAATAGCTGGTGAAGCCTTCGTTCAGCCAGAAATCGTCCCAGGTCGCGTTGGTGACGAGGTTGCCCGACCAACTGTGCGCCAGTTCATGCGCGATCAGGCTGACCAGGCTGCGGTCGCCCGCCAGCACGGTCGGCGTCGCGAAGGTGAGCATGGGGTTTTCCATGCCGCCGAAGGGGAAGCTGGGCGGCAGGACCAGCACGTCATAGCGGCCCCAGCGATAGGGCCCGTACAGCCCCTCGGCCGCCTGCACGAACTTGTCGAGTCCCGCAAATTCCCACGCCGATTTCTCGAGCATCGCGGGTTCGGTCCAGATGCCGGTGTTCGCGCTGAGCGCCTTGAACTTCAGGTCGCCGATGGCGAGCGCGATCAGATAGGGCGCGACGGGCTTGTCCATGCGATAGCGCGCGCTGTGGCGACCGCCTTCGCACGGCGTTTCGCCGGTCCGCTCGCCGCTCATCACCACGGTCAGCGCGCAGGGGGCGTTGATGGTCGCGTCCCAGGTCTGGCGGATGCCGGGCGAGTCCTGTGTCGGAATCCAGCTGCGGTTGAGGATCGCCTCGCCCTGGCTGAACAGATAGGGGTGCGTCTTGCCAGCGGTCTGTTCTGGCGAGAGCCATTGCAGCGCCTTGGCCCCCGGTGCGGAGGCATAGGCGATGCGCACCCTCCGGTTGCCGTTCAGGGTGATGACGAGCGGGGCACCATGCACCGCATCGCCCTTGCCCACCATATAGGGCAGGGGGCGGTTCTGCGCATCGGTGACCGCGACGATGCGCAGGCCATTGTCGTCGACCACCAATTGGCGAGCGTCGGGCCGGGCATCGACCGACAGCGTCGCGACGCCGCGCATCACATGCGTGTCGAAATCGGCGTAAAGGTCGAGCGAGACATGGGTGACTCGTGCCTCCAGCGGCCGGGCGAAGCTGTGGACGTCGCGCGCATCGGGGCTGGTCAGCACCGGCGCGATGGTCGGCGCGGCGGCAGCGTTGGAGGCGACGGCGGGAGATTGGGCGGCGAGCAGCAGCGCCAGGGCGGCAACGGACATGGACACTCCGAACGGAAAAGGAGGATCGTACCATAGCCGGATCGCCGCGGAATGGGAGGGCATCTGGACGATGCGCGGTCGCGGCGCCAGTTAGGACAGATGGATGAAATGACGCTGGCCGTGGTCGGGATCGACTTTGCCAATGAGGACAGGGTGCGGAGCAACCGCCGTTTCGAGGTGATGGCGTCGGCGCCGGGCGATCCGGTCGGCCTGCGGCCCGAACCCCGGAACCGGCATGATCCCAACGCGGTGGCGGTGTTCAGCGCGCGCGACGTGCAGATCGGCTATCTGTCAGCCGAGCGGGCACCGTTGATCGGCGCGCGGTTGCGGCGCGGCGAGGAGGTGCGGGCGATCTTTCAGGGGTTGCGCGGATCGGTGGCTTATATCCGCGTGCGCTTTGGCGGGGAGGTGCCGAGCCTGCCGCGCGCAGCGGATCGCCCGGCCGTATCGGTGGGGGATGATGATTTCCATCCCGATCCGGACGGCCCCGAATGGGGCGCATGACGATCGGGGATGGCAGCCAACAAAAAGGGAGCCGAAACCGGCTCCCTTTCCTCGCATCGAATGCCATGCGATCATGTCTGGAGCGGAGGAAAATCCGCCCCCGACAATCAGTTGCTGTCCGAATCGTCGTCCTTGGCGATCGCGACGACACCGATCGCCACGACGCCAGCGGCGATGATCGCGGCCAGGATGCCGCCGCCAGCCAGCTTGTTGCCCTTGGCGGTCGGGGCCGAAGCGCGGACCGACTTGGAAATCGACAGGCTCGAAGCGGGGTTGGCCGGAGCAGCGGCGACCGGAGCGGCGACCAGCGCGGTGGCGGCAACAGCAGACAGGAACTTCATCATCGTTTAATCTCCCATGGCGAACGACCGCCAAGACGCGGTAATGTTCTACATTCTGATAGCGCAAAAGCGCCGATCCGCAAAATTGTTCCTGCACCGCATCAATTTTTGCAGAGATGAGGCGCCAATTTGCAACACATCCCAAGCATGACATTTCCTTAATTGTTTGGAATGTTGGTCAGCGCCGCATCGCCGCGGTCGCCAATCCTGCGAAGATCAGTGCGCAGCCTCCGGCGCGGTGGGTCCAGGCCTGTGCGCGGGCCGACCGAACCATGCCGCCCGCCCGCGAAGCCGCCCAGGCATAGGCCGAATCCGTTATTGCCAGGGTGAGGACGAAACTGGGTACCAGCACCAGCACTTGCATGTGATAGGGCCGCGCGGGATCGAGGAATTGCGGCGCGAAGGCGGCGAGAAACAAGATGGTCTTGGGGTGAAAGGTCCCGACGCCCAGATTGCCCAGAAAGGCCGCGCGCGGCGCGATCATGCGCGGTCGGATCGCCATCGCCCGCGCATCCCGCGCGCGCCACAGCCCGATGGCGCCGATGGTGACGAGATAGGCCGCGCCCGCCCATTTGAGCAGGCCGAAGAGCAGCGCCGATGTGGCCAGCAGCGCGCCGACCCCGGCCAGGCTGGCGATGGCGGCCAGGCTGTTGCCCAGCATCAGTCCCGCGACCGAGGCAAAGGCGGTGCGGCGTCCCGACCCGATCGCATAGCCCAGGATCGCGGCGACGCCCGGCCCCGGCACCAGGCCGATGACCAGGGTGGCGAGGACGAAGGCGATCCAGAGATCCGGCCGCATCAGCGCCCGCCGTCGCGCCGGACCAGCGCGGCGACGCAACTGGCGCGGTCGATCCCGCTGCCATCGGGCTCGCGCGCGTCGATATAGGTCACGCGCGGCTCGCCCCCGTCCTTGGGGTAGAGATAGGCGTCGAGGACGCAGAACCGCCCCTGATATTGCAGCTTGCGCGCCGAGCCCTCGCGCACATCCGCATCCGCCGTGCCGAACAGCTTGGTCAGTCCGGCGGCGTCCTGGCCCAGCACCCGCTCCAGTCCGACGCTGGTATAGGGCACGGGCACCGGCGCCATGCCGCCCCGCACCGGCGCGGCGGTCTGCGGCACGGTACAGCCCGCCAGTGCGGCCAGCGGCAGCAGCAGTCCGAAACCCGCCCGCCAAAATCGAGTCATGCCTGTCGTCTCCGGTGGAAGAAATGTGTCGCCATGCTCGCCCCCAGGATCGGCGCGAGCAGGTTGAGCCCCGGAACCACGAACAGGGCGGCGGCGGCAAGGCCCAGCAGGAAGCGGCCGGGCCCGGTCGCCTTGCGCCAGCGACGCATCGCGGCGCGGTCCATATGCCGCGCCGCGACCATGTCGCCCAGATCGCGGGCCAGCAGCCAGCCATTGACCAGCAGGAACGCCACCGCCGTGCCCACGCCGGTGACCAGCAGGCCGATATAGGCGGGCAAGAGGATCAGGTTGATCGCCAGCACCCGCGCCGCCGAGCCCAGCCCCATGGCGACCCCGCGGGCGAGCGGCACGGGCCGCGCTTCGGCCAGTGCCTGTGGATAATGGCGCGCCTCGACCGCCGCGACGATCGCGTCGGCGAACAGCCCGACCACGGCCACCGCGACGGCGCGAAAGGCCAGCCACAGCGTCACGACCTCGACCAGCACGACCAGCGCGGCGGACCAGTTCCCCGCCTGATCGCCCAGCCATCCGTGCAGCACCGCCCGGATGCCCCACCACAGGCCGATGCCGGCCAGCGCGAAGATCGCGAGCGTCAGCGCCAGCGACCGGATCAGTACCCGGCGAAAGGCGGGGTCGCCCAATTGGGCCAGCGACAGGAAGAAGGCGCCGAGCATGGTATCGGGGATGGCGCGCCCGGCGGCCCCAAGTCAATGCGCCGCGCGGGCGAGGCCGGATCGGCGGTCTCCCTTGCGCCGGTTTCGCGCCCTGACTAGGGCGGCGTCATCTTTCTGATTGTCCCGGAGCCTTTTTCTTGACCAACCCCACTTATGACGTGGTGGCGATCGGCAATGCCATCGTCGATATTCTTGCCCCCGCCGAGGATGACTTCATCGCCGAACAGGGAATGACCAAGGGCGCGATGCAACTGGTCTTCTCGACCGAGGAGGCCGACGCGCTCTATGCCAAGATGGGGCCAGGCCGCGAGATTTCGGGCGGCTCGGCGGCGAATACACTGGCGGGCATCGCGGCGCTGGGCGGCAAGACCGCCTTTATCGGCCAGGTCGCCGACGACCAGCTGGGCCAAGTGTTCGCGCACGACATCCGCGCGGCGGGCGTCCGCTTCGACACGCCGGTGCGCCCCGGCCAGCCGACCACCGCGCGCTGCATGATCTTCGTCAGCCCCGATGGGCAGCGGACGATGAACACCTTTCTCGGCGCGTCGCACTATCTGCCCGCCGAGGCGCTGGACCGCGCGCTGATCGCGGATGCGGCCTATCTCTATATCGAGGGCTATCTCTGGGATCCCGAAGAGCCGCGCGCCGCGATGCGCGCCGCGATCCAGGTCGCGCGCGAGGCGGGGCGCAAGATCGCCTTCACCGCCTCGGCCGAATTCGTGATCGATCGTCACCGGGCCGATTTCCATGCGCTGATCGATAGCGGCCTGATCGACATCATCTTCGCCAATGAGGCCGAGATCCTCGCGCTGACCGAATTGACCGATGTCGAGGCGGCGATCGCCTCGCTCAAGGACAAGGTCGAGCTGCTGGTCGTCACCTTCTCCGAAAAGGGGGCACTGGCTATTCGCGGCACGGAGCGGGTCACGGTCCCGGCGCATCCGGTCGACCAGGTGGTGGACACCACCGGCGCGGGCGACCTGTTCGCGGCGGGCTTCCTCTATGGCCAGGCGCGGGGCCAGGATCTCAAGGCGTCGCTGAC
The DNA here is from genome assembly GCF_040560405.1 of Facivitalis istanbulensis. Classification (NCBI taxonomy): domain Bacteria; kingdom Pseudomonadati; phylum Pseudomonadota; class Alphaproteobacteria; order Sphingomonadales; family Sphingomonadaceae; genus Facivitalis; species Facivitalis istanbulensis. Next base: position 8,449 of record NZ_JAVSCQ010000025.1, on the reverse strand, counting down.
GCTGGGCGCGGCCTGCGCCGCCGAGATCATCAGCCATTTCGGTGCGCGGCCGCAGGTCGACCTGAAGGTGCTGGCCGCCAGCCTCTGATCGCCATGCCGTCCCGGCTGTGCCCCGGGACGGACGGCGCACTTGGTATTGCCCCATGGGAAAAGGGCCGGAGGATTGCTCCTCCGGCCCTTTTTCGTCCTGCCGTCGCCCGATCAGCGATCGAGCGGTTTGGCGAATTCCGGCTGCATCGCGGGATCCTCGACGACGTCCACGATACCGCGCCCGACATGGCTGCGCTTGCGGCTGTAGAAGAAGTAGATCAGCAGGCCGATCGCGCCCCAGCCCGGCAGGACCAGGATGGCGATCAGCGGCAGCGAGAAATACAGATAGGCGCAACCGATCATCGCGGCCGGGCCGACCAGCCACACGGCGGGCGTGCGGAACGGGCGCTTGCGGCCGGGGTCGGTGCGGCGCAGCACCATGACCGACAATGCCACCATGAAGAAGGCGAACAGCGTTCCCGAGTTGGAATAGTCCGCCAGCTTGCCGACCGGCAGGAAGGCCGAGGCGATGGTGGCGGCGACGCCGGTGACCATCGTCACGACATGGGGCGTGTGATAGCGCGGATGCACCGCGGCCAGCTTTTCGGGGAGCAGGCCGTCCCGCGCCATGGTGAAGAACACGCGGGTCTGGCCGAACATCATCATCAGGACGACCGAGGGCAGCGCGAGCGTGGCGGCCAGGCCGATCAGGTTGCCGATCTTTTCCCACCCGATGGTGCGCAGGACATGCGCCAGCGCCTCGCGCGAGCAGGACAGCGGCTCGGCCGCGCCGCCGGCGACGATCGCCTTGCACTGGGCGGCGAGTTCGGAGGTGCCGGGCGACAGCACGGTACCGGCGGCGTCGCGCACGGGCTGCGCCCCCAGCGGCGATCCGATCGCACCGGCCGAGACCATCAGGTAGAAGACGGTGCAGAACAGCAGCGAGGCGATCAGGCCGATCGGCACGTTGCGCTGCGGATTCTTGGTCTCCTCGGCGGCGGTCGACACCGCGTCGAAGCCGACATAGGCGAAGAAGATCGACGCCGCCGCACCGGCCACGCCGGTCAGCCCGGTCGGCATGAAGGGTTGGAAATGCGCGCCGTTGATGACCGGCACCGACAGCGCGATGAACAGGGTCAGCGCGGCGACCTTGATGCTCACCAGGATCGCGTTGAAGCGTGCGCTCTCGGTCGTGCCGATGACCAGCAGCCAGGTGACGAGCAGCGAGATGACGACGGCCGGCAGGTTGATGTAACCGCCCGAGGAGGGACCGTTGACCCATTCCACTGGTATGTCGATCCCCAGCAGATTGCGGATCTGTCCCACGACATAGCCCGACCAGCCGACCGCGACGGCGGACGCGCCGACCGCATATTCCAGGATAAGGGCCCAGCCGACCATCCAGGCGAGCAGTTCGCCCATGACCGCATAGGTGTAGGTATAGGCCGATCCCGCGACCGGGACCATCGAGGCCAGTTCGGAATAACAGAGCGCCGCGACCGCGCAGACGAAACCCGCCAGCACGAACGACAGCATCATCCCCGGCCCGGCCTTCTGCGCGGCTTCGGAGGTGAGAACGAAGATACCCGTACCGATGACGGCGCCGATGCCCAGCATGGTGAGCTGGAAAGCGCCTAGCGATCGTTGCAGCCCCTTCTTCTCTGCGGTCGCCAGAATGGCGTCCAGAGGCTTAACGCGCCCGAAAATCATGAATGTCCAATCCCCCCAGGGAAGGGCCGCTTCCCACGGAGAGAAGCGTACCCGGCGTTCGGTGAATGACCGGGGAGGTTAGCTGCAATTTTATTACGTGCAATCCCTAAGACGCGAAGGATGCGGCGAGGAGAGGGGAAAGATGCGGGTCTTTGCCATGTTCTCGCCCCTTCCGCAGGCGCGAGGCGGGCGCCGGCGTGCCGCCGTCAGCGTGCCAGCATGAGACCGAGCGGTTTGCCGGCCAGGATATGGACATGCATGTGCGGAACCTCCTGCCCGCCGTCGGGACCGATATTGGCGAGCAGGCGATAGCCCGGCACGACCGCGCCCGCTTCGCGCGCGACATGGCCCACCGCGCGGACGAAACCGGCAATCTCGGCCTCGCTGCCGCGCGCCGAGAAATCGTCCCACGAGACATAGGCGCCGCGCGGGATCACCAGGATATGGGTCGGCGCGTGCGGCGCGATGTCGTGGAAGGCGATCGCCCATTCGTCTTCATAGACGCGGCGCGACGGGATCTCGTCGCGCAGGATCCGGGCGAACACATTCTGATCGTCATAAGGCAGGGTGGCGTCGATCGGCATCGATAGTCTCCGAAGGGAAATCAGCGGGCGCGCGCGGCCTTTTCCTCATGTCCCGACACGCCGTCGCGCCGGGCGAGTTCGGCGCGGACATCGTCGAGCGACAGCCCCGCATCGGCGAGCAGCACGATCAGGTGGAACATCAGGTCGGCCGCCTCGGACACGATCTTGTCCGGTTGCGCCATGGCGGCGATCACCGTCTCGACGGCTTCCTCGCCCAGCTTCTGCGCGATCTTGGGGCGGCCGCGCGCGAACAGGCTGGCGGCATAGGACGTGGCGGCGTCGCCCGCGTCACGGCGTTCGCGGATCGTGGCTTCCAGGCGGTCGAACATGTCCATGGCGGTGTGGGTGACGCGATGCGGGCGCGTCGTCAATCCTTGCGATGGCGACGGCGCAGCGTTCGGCGCAGAAACCAGACGGCGGCCACCGCCGCGACGAACAGCGCGATATCGGACCATTCGGGATGCGGCCGGCGCGGAACGGGCGCGACGGGCGTGGCGGCGGCGGTCAGGATCGCGACAGGCATGGGCCCATCCTATCGTCGGATCGACGGCTTTTGAACCCGTTCCGGTCCGGCTGTGGATCGGTGGTCGGGCGGGCGGGACGGCCTGGAGGAATCGCGGCCAGAGCCGTCCCGCATGGGCATCCCCATGCCCCGGATGTTCTCAGTGCGTTCGGACGGGAATGCCTGCCGCCGCGAGGGCGCGGTGCGCGTCCGCGATCGAGGCCTCGCCAAAATGGAAGATCGACGCCGCCAGCACCGCCGAGGCATGCCCATCGTGCACCCCCGCGACCAGATCGTCCAGCCCGCCGACGCCCCCCGACGCGACCACCGGCACGCTGGTCCGGTCGGCGATGGCGCGGATCAGGTCGAGATCATAGCCGCCGCGCGTCCCGTCGCGGTCCATCGACGTGACCAGCAACTCGCCCGCGCCCAGCTCGGCCAGCCGCAGCGCGTGTTCGACCGCGTCGATCCCGGTCGCCTGCCGCCCGCCATGGGTGAAGACCTCCCAGCCATCCGCCGTCCGCCGCGCGTCCACGCTGGCGACGCAGCACTGGCTGCCGAATCGCCCGGCAATGTCGGAGACGACTTCTGGACGGCTGACGGCGGCGGAGTTGACCGCGACCTTGTCCGCCCCCGCCAGCAGCAGCGCGCGCGCATCCTCCGCCGTGCGCACCCCGCCGCCCACCGTCAGCGGCATGAAGCATACTGCCGCCGTCCGCCGCACCACGTCCAGGATGGTGCCGCGCGCCTCATGGCTGGCGGTGATGTCGAGGAAGCACAGTTCGTCCGCCCCGGCGGCGTCATAGGCCCGCGCCTGTTCGACCGGATCGCCCGCGTCGATCAGGTCGACGAAGTTGACGCCTTTGACCACCCGCCCGTTCGCGACGTCGAGGCAGGGGATGACGCGCGCGCGGACGGTCATGCGGCCGCCGCCACCGACAGCGCGGCGGCAAGATCGAGCCGGCCGTCATAGAGCGCGCGGCCGGTGATCACGCCCTCGACCCCGTCCTGATGATGGAGCGCGAGCATATGGATATCGCCGATCCCCGCCACGCCGCCGCTGGCGATGACCGGAATCCGCACCCCACGGGCAAGGTCGACGGTGGCGGGGACGTTGCAGCCCTTGAGCAGGCCGTCGCGGCCGACATCGGTAAACAGCAGCGACGCCACGCCCGCATCCTCGAACCGCCGCGCCAGGTCCTCGACCGAGACGTCCGACACGTCGGCCCAGCCGCGCGTCGCGACCATGCCGTCCTTGGCATCGACCGCGACGACGATGCCGCCGGGATAGGCCTTGGCCATGTCGCGGACGAAATCGGGATTTTCCAGCGCCGCAGTGCCGATCACCACGCGCGCGACGCCCAGGTCGAACCAGCGTTCGACATTCTCCGGCTTGCGGATGCCGCCGCCCAATTGGACATGGCCGGGAAAGGCCTTGACGATGGCCTGCACCGCCTCGCCATTGACCGATTCGCCTGCGAACGCGCCGTCGAGATCGACGACATGCAGATGCTGCGCCCCCGCCTCGGCGAACAGCATCGCCTGCTGGGTGGGGTCGTCACCATAGACGGTCGCGCGGTCCATATCGCCTTCGGCGAGGCGGACGACCTGGCCGCCCTTCAGGTCAATGGCGGGGAAGACGATCAGGGAAGAGCGGGGCAGGCTCACGGATGCCACTCCAGGAAACGGGTCAGAAGCGAGAGGCCGTAACGCTGGCTCTTCTCGGGGTGGAACTGGACGCCGACCACCGTGTCGCGACCGATCGCGGCGGTGACGGGGCCGTCATGGTCGGTGGTCGCCAGCACATGCTGGCCGGTAAAGGCGTAGCTGTGCAGGAAATAGGCCTCACCCGGCACGATCAGCGGATGGTCGTGCAACGGCCGGACATCGTTCCAGCCCATATGCGGCACTTTCGCGGCCGGGGCGGAAGGGGCGAGTCGTGCGACGCGGCCCGGAATCCAGCCCAGCCCGCGATGCTCGCCCATCTCCTCGCCCATGTCGGCGAGCAACTGCATCCCGACGCAAATGCCCAGAAAGGGCCGCGCGCGGGTGAGGGCGGTGACGCGCAACGCCTCTTCCAGTCCGTCGATGGCGCGCAGATTGGCGGCGCACGCCCCGAACGCGCCGACGCCGGGCAGGACGATCCGGTCGGCCTTTGCGATCACGTCCGGGTCGGCGGTGATGACGACATCGTTCGCCCCCGCCGCCCGCAGCGCGTTCTCGACCGAATGGAGATTGCCCGATTCGATGTCGATCAGCGCCAGCGTCATGCGAAAAACCCTTGCAGCGCCGTCGTCGCCATGCCGGCGGTGAACGGAATCACGGTGCGGGTCGCCAGCCCCTCGGCGATAAAGGGATCGTCGTCGCTCAGCGCCGCGACCGAATCGGCGTCGCCACGCATCACGATCACGCCGCCGGTGCGCGGCACCCGCCGCCCGCAGGTGAGGATATGGCCCGCAGCGAACCCGGCCGTCAGCCATTCGCCATGACGGGGCAGCGCCGCATCGATCGCGTCCAGCGGCGCGACATAATCGAGCAGCACGACGCACATCGGGGCGTCGGGGCGGATCGCCGCCTCGCTCACAGCATGCCCTTGGTCGAGGGGATGGCGTCGGCCTTGCGCGGGTCGATCTCGACCGCCATCCGCAGCGCGCGGGCGAGGCCCTTGAAGATGCTCTCGGCGATGTGATGGTTGTTGTGGCCGTGCAGCAGCTCGACATGCAGCGTGATCCCGGCCTCCTGCGCAAAGCTGTGGAACCAGTGCTCGATCATCTCGGTCTGGAGCGTGCCGAGCATCGGATTGGTGAACGGCACCTTCCACACCAGCCAGGGCCGCCCCGAAATGTCGAGCGCGGTGCGGGTCAGCACCTCGTCCATCGGCGACAGCGCCTCGCCATAGCGGCGGATGCCGCGTTTGTCGCCCAGCGCCTTGGCAAAGGCCTGTCCGATCGCCAGCGCGCTGTCCTCGGTCGTATGGTGGCCGTCGATATGCAGGTCGCCCTCGACCTTGACCGACAGGTCGATCAACGAGTGCCGTGACAACTGGTCGAGCATATGGTCGAGAAACCCGATGCCGGTGGCGTTCTGGTAAACGCCGGTGCCGTCGAGATTGACGGTGACGTCGATGACGGTTTCCGCGGTGGCGCGGTGGACGGAGGCGGTGCGCATGGCCCCTCCCTTAAACACCTATCCGTCCCATGCAATCTTGACCCGCGATCAAAGGCCGTTAGTCCATGGGCGCATGACCGAAGGATTGCCCGACAGCCTCATCCCCTATGACGACATCGTGCAGGAGGCCCTGCGCGCGGTGGTGGGGCGTGTGCTCGGCCCGGTGGCGGAGACGGGGCATCTGCCCGGCACGCACCATTTCTACATCACGTTCAAGACGCAGGCACCCGGGGTCGACATCCCGCAGCGCCTGATCGAACGATTCCCGGACGAGATGACGATCGTCCTGCAGAATCGCTTCTGGGATCTGACGGTCGACGAGAATCGCTTCTCGGTGGGCCTGAGTTTCAACCAGGTGCCGTCAAAGCTGGTCATTCCCTATTCGGCGATTACCCGGTTCCACGACCCCGAAGTCCAGTTCGAGCTGGGCTTTCATGTCGCCGACGATCCCCAGGGCGATCCCGATCCGCATGGGTCGGCCGAGAATGACCAGCCGATCGCCAAGCCGGTCGATGATGGCAGCAACGTCGTCGCCGTGGACTTCAAGCGCAAGAAGTAACGCAACGGCGTCCCGTGTTGGGCTGATGCGCCTGCTCTAGATGACTCATCAGGGCGGGCGCATAGGCATTGCAACGCGCCACCTCCGCGTTCTCCGCGCCTCCGCGCGAACCCAAATCCTCCTTCCACCCCGGCGAAGGCCGGGGCCCAGGTGCCACCAAGCGGATGGCGCGCGCCGCCTTGGCGGGGGAGGCGGACATCAGGCGCTATTGCCAATCCATAGCAACTGGGCCCCGGCCTTCGCCGGGGTGGTGCTTTGAGAGGGGCTCTGGAACGGCTATATTCGCCGGGAACCCATCCCCTGTCCGGTGAGTCCCTAACGCCATGACCCAGACCCCAACCACCCGCACCGAAAGCGATTCGATCGGCCCGATCGACGTCCCCGCCGACGCCTATTGGGGCGCGCAGACCGAGCGGAGCCTGGAGAATTTTCCCTTCGGTGCCCGCGAGCGGATGCCGATCGGCATCGTCCATGCGCTCGCCATCGTCAAAAAGGCGGCGGCGCGAATCAATCGTGGCCATGGGCTGTCGGCGGAAAAGGCCGATGCGATCGAGGCGGCGGCGCAGGAGGTGATCGACGGGCGCCATGACGACCAGTTCCCGCTGGTCATCTGGCAGACCGGGTCGGGCACCCAGTCCAACATGAACGCCAATGAAGTGATTGCGGGCCGCGCCAACGAGATGCTGACGGGCACGCGGGGCGGCAAGTCGCCCGTCCACCCCAATGACGACGTCAATCGCGGCCAGTCGTCCAACGACACCTTCCCGACCGCGCTCCATGTCGCGGCCGCGCTGGCGGTGACGCGGCAGCTCCTGCCTGCGCTCGACCGGCTGCACGCCGCGCTCGATGCCAAGGCGAAGGCATGGGATTCGATCGTCAAGATCGGCCGCACCCATTTGCAGGATGCTACGCCGTTGACGCTGGGCCAGGAGTTTTCCGGCTATGTCCAGCAACTCGCTCATGCCCGCGACCGGATCGAGGGGGCGCTCCACCGCAACATCCTGCCGCTCGCGCAAGGCGGCACGGCGGTGGGCACCGGGCTCAACGCGCCGCATGGCTTTGCCGAGGCGATCGCGGCGGAGATCGCCGATGCCACCGGGCTGGACTTCGTCACCGCGCCCAACAAGTTCGAGGCGTTGGCCAGCAATGACGGGCTGGTCGACCTGCACGGGACTCTGAATGTCCTTGCGGTGGCGCTGACCAAGATCGCCAACGACATCCGCCTGCTCGGCTCCGGCCCGCGTTCGGGGCTGGGCGAGCTGGAACTGCCCGCCAACGAACCGGGCAGCTCGATCATGCCGGGCAAGGTCAATCCGACCCAGTGCGAGATGCTGACGATGGTAGCCGCGCAGGTGATCGGCAACAATGCCGCCGTGACGGTGGGCGGCTTGCAGGGGCATCTGGAACTCAATGTCTTCAAGCCGCTGATCGGGGCGAATGTGCTGCGGTCGATCCATTTGCTGGCGGTCGGGATGGAGAGCTTCGCGACCCGCACGGTCGAGGGGATGACGGTCGATCGCGACCGGATCGCCGCGCTGCTCGACCGCTCGCTGATGCTCGTGACCGCGCTCGCGCCCGAGATCGGCTATGACAATGCGGCCAAGATCGCCAAGCACGCGCACCAGAAGGGGCTGACGTTGAAGCAGGCCGGGCTGGAACTGGGCCTGGTCGACGAGGCGACCTTCGACCGGGTGGTGCGCCCGGAGGCGATGCTCGGTAGGTGAAGGTGCGCCATTGGCAGGGCTGAACGGCGGGATGGGAGGAAGGCGGGCCCTAGGGTGCGTCTGCATTTGCAGGATTTCCATGAGGCGAGAGTTCTGATTCAAGGTTGGTGAAGGAGCCAGGCCTTGAGCAGACGGACGCTGACGGACGAGCAATGGGAGCGGATCGCGGGTT
>NZ_JAVSCQ010000024.1:0-56288 GCF_040560405.1 Facivitalis istanbulensis | reverse complement strand
GCCAACGGCACGGGGAAACCCGCGCCCGTGTGGGGGGAAGCTACGTCCGGGCTACGCCCGGCCTCCGCTTCCCCCCACACGTCATCTACGATGTCGCTGACCCTTCAACTGCGATGTCGCTGTGCAGCCGATTCCCAATCGCGGTTCGGCCCCCCGACCCTGGCAACAAGGAGATGCCATATGGGTTCGTTCGCATCCTATGAGGCTCGCAAGCCCACCGTTCTCACCGTACCGGGCCTGGGCGGCTCGGGGCGCTCGCACTGGCAGACATTGTGGGAAGAGGCACGGCCAGACACCATCCGGGTCGAACTCGGCATGTGGTCGACACCGCACCGCAATGCCTGGGTCACGCGGCTGGACGAAGCGATCCGGCAGGCCCAGGCACCGGTCATCCTCGCCGCGCATTCGCTGGGCTGTCTGGCGGTGGCGTGGTGGGCCGAATTGTCGCCGCAACCCTATGGCTGGCCGGTGGCGGGCGCGCTGCTGGTCGCCCCCGCCGATGTCGACCGGCCCGACGCGCCGGACGCGCTGAAGGGCTTTTCCCCCTCCCCGCACACACCATTGCCCTTTCCGTCGATCCTCGTCGCCAGCCAGGACGATCCTTGGATTTCGATCGAGCGCGCGCACAGCCTGGCGGTCGACTGGGGCAGCCATTTCATCGATGCCGGGCATCAGGGCCATATCAATGCCGCGAGCGGACTGGGCTGGTGGCAGGAGGGGCAGAACCTGCTGGGTCGGGTCATCGCGGCAAGCGGCGCCGACCGGCCGACACCGTCAGGTCCGCTCTCGCCGAGCGAGGCCCGCGCGGTGCTGGCGATCAACGCGACCGATGCGGCGCAGGCGTTTTATCTCGGGTGACACTTCGCGGGGACGCCGCATCGCGCCCCGCCCGTCCCATCGCCCCGGCCGCTCGCCGGGGCGGTCGCGACGGTGCCGAATTGCCACGACCTTGGCCGCCGCTCAGACCGAACGAGGCCCCGACTCCGACGCCGCCGCGCCCTCAAGCCGTTCCCGCTCCGCCTCGGCCTTCGCGGCCGCGGTGACGGCTTTCAATCGTCGCCACATGCGCACATTGACGCCGACCAGCATTACCACCGCCAGCGCCGTGAAGACGATGACGGCGGTCCATCCCCGGATCATGCGCGCGCGCCCCCGCTCGCCTGGTCGGTGACATGGGCGCTGTTGTGGCGCAGCGCCTTCAGCACCGTCTCGACGATCGCATCGGCGTCCAGCCCGGCCTGCGCATATTGCACCTCGGGCTTGTCCTGATCCTGGAAGATATCGGGCAGGCGCATCGTGCGCAGCTTGAGGCCCGCATCGATCAGCCCTTCGTCCGACGCCAGGGTCAGCACATGCGCGCCGAAGCCGCCGATCGCATTCTCCTCGATCGTGACCGCCACTTCATGGCTAGTCAGCATCCGGCGGATCAACGCCTCGTCGAGCGGCTTGGCGAAGCGAAGATCGGCGACCGAGGTCGACAACCCCTTGGCCTCCAGCGTGTCGGCGGCGCGCAGGGCCTCCGCCAGGCGGGTGCCGAGCGAGAGGATCGCGACCGTCTTGCCCTCGCGCACGACCCGCCCCTTGCCGATCTCCAGCAGTTCGGGGGTCTGGGGCAGCGCCACGCCGACGCCATTGCCGCGCGGATAGCGGACCGCGATCGGCCCCGAGTCATGATTGACGCAGGTATGGACCATATGGACCAGTTCCGCCTCATCGGCGGCGGCCATCACCACCATGTTGGGCAGGCTGGCCAGATAGGTGACGTCGAACGAGCCCGCATGGGTCGCGCCGTCCGCGCCGACCAGCCCCGCGCGGTCGATCGCGAAACGGACCGGCAGGTTCTGGATCGCGACGTCATGGACCACCTGGTCATAGGCACGCTGGAGGAAGGTGGAATAGATCGCGCAGAAGGGCCGCATCCCCTGCGCCGCGAGCCCCGCCGCGAAGGTCACCGCATGCTGCTCGGCGATACCGACATCGAAGAACCGCTCGGGATGGCGCGCCGCGAAGCGGTCCAGCCCCGTCCCGGAGGGCATGGCGGCGGTGATCGCGCAAATCCGGGGGTCGCTCTCGGCCTCGCGGGAGAGCGCCTCGCCAAAGACATTCTGATAAGCGGGCGGTCCGGGGGGCGCCTTGGCCTGCGCGCCGGTGATGACGTCGAACTTCTGGACCCCGTGATATTTGTCCGCCGCGGCCTCGGCCGGGGCATAGCCCTTGCCCTTCTTGGTGACGACATGGATCAGGATCGGGCCCTCTTCGGCGTCGCGGACATTCTCCAGGACCGGGATCAGATGGTCGAGATTATGGCCATCGATCGGACCGACATAATAAAAGCCCAGTTCCTCGAAGAAGGTGCCGCCCATGGTCATGCCGCGCGCGAACTCGTCGGTCTTGCGCGCCGCCTGCTGGAACGGGCGCGGGAAGCGCTTGGCGAGCTTCTTCAGCGCCTCACGCACGCCCAGGAACTCACGGCTCGACACGATACGCGACAGATAGGCGGAAAGGCCGCCGACCGGCGGGGCGATCGACATGTCGTTGTCGTTCAGGATGACGATCAGGCGGTTGCCCGCCTGTTCGGCGTTGTTCATCGCCTCATAGGCCATGCCCGCCGACATCGCGCCGTCACCGATGACCGCAATGCCCTTGCCCGGTGTGCCTGCCAGCTTGTTGGCAACGGCAAAGCCGAGCGCCGCGGAGATCGAGGTCGAGCTGTGCGCCGCGCCGAACGGATCATATTCACTTTCCGCCCGCTTGGTGAACCCCGACAGGCCACCGCCCTGGCGCAGCGTGCGGATGCGATCGCGCCGTCCGGTCAGGATCTTGTGCGGATAGCATTGGTGCCCGACGTCCCACACCAGACGGTCGGCGGGCGTGTTGAACACATAATGGAGCGCCACGGTCAGTTCGACCACGCCGAGCCCGGAACCCAGATGACCGCCCGTGGTGCCGACCGCCGAAATCGTCTCGGTCCGCAACTCATCGGCCAGTTGCCGCAACTGCTCGGGCGCGAGCCGCCGGAGATCGTCGGGCGTGTGAACCGTATCGAGCAACGGGGTCTGAGGAATATCTGCCATCACACCGGCTTATCGCACCAAATCGGTGGTGTCGATTGCAACCGCCCTTCCATGTCATGAAGATGACAGGAAGCGAGACGCCAGAAACGGGACAATCCCCCGGACGGTGGTGACGGGTCTCGGCCCATGCCCCCGATCGACGGCCAAGGCGCGAGGCGTCTCGACCCCGCCCGGTTCGGCCGCGCGACTAAGCCAACACGGATCCAGCCGGGCCAAGCATTCCCCGGCTAGAGCGACGTGAACAGCACATAGCCGCCGACCACGATCACGACGGCCGCGAATCCCTTTTCCAGCAGCCCCTTACGGGTCGCCAATCGCCGTCCCAGCGCGATCCCCGCCGCCGTGCCCAGGACACCGCCGGCGACCAGCAGGCCGGTGATCGGCCAGTCGACCATCTCAGACAGCGCATAGGAGGACGCCGTGGTCAGACCCAGCGCGCTGACCACGACCAGCGAGGTGCCGATCGCATAGGGCAAGGGCATGGCAGTGGCGAGAATGAGCCCCGGCACGATCAGGAAACCCCCGCCGATCCCGAAGAACCCCGCCGCCAGCCCGACGCCCAGCCCGATCGGCACCAGCCGGGGCAGCAAGGTCGTCGCGCTCTCCCGCGTCAGCCGCACATCGGGGGCTTCCGTCCCGCGCCGCTTGCGCAGCATCGACAGGCCGACCCCGATCATGAGCAGGCCGAACAGCGCGAGCAGCCGCTTGCCGTCCATCGCCTTGCCCAGCTCGGCGCCCAGCGCGGCCCCGATCATCCCCGCCACCGCGAAGACACCGGCACAGCGCCACTTGACGCGACCCGCGCGGGCATGGCCGACCAGGCTGGCGAGCGCATTCACGGTGACCGCCACCGCCGCCGTCCCGATCGCCGCATGCGGCGAATCGACGCCGACGACATAGACGAGCAGCGGCACCGCCAGGATCGATCCGCCGCCGCCGACCAGCCCCAGGACAAGGCCGATCAGTCCACCCGACAGCAGCGTGGCAAGGATGGTATCCATCGCCCGGTCAGGCCGCCACGCGGCGATTCCAGGGCATGACGCGCAACAGATGCGCCATGCCGCACCAGCCGCTGACCCCGGCAAGGAGGAGCCCCGCCCCGACGAGCCCGGACAGCGCGAAAAAGCCGGGTGACACGAACAAGCCGAGCAGCACGCCGATCAGGACCAGCGAACCCGTCGTGATCTGCACCTGCCGCATGATTTCCATCGGCTGAGACCGGTTGGCGACGACCGGATGCCCGGCGCTACGCCATGCATCGATGCCGCCGGTCAGCACATAAGACGGCACGCCCCGCGCCGCCGCCGCCAGCGCCGCGGCATTCGCCGAGGTCCGCATGCCGGTACGGCAATGGAACACCACCGGCCGCCCGTCGGATTTCAGGTCGCTCATCCGGTCGAGCGGCACGTTCTGCGCACCGGGGATATGCTGGCGCGCATGTTCGTCGGTGCCGCGAATGTCGATCAATCGTGCGCCCGCCGCGATCGCGGTCCGGGCATCGGCGGGCGAAATCGCCTTGAGGGTCATCGCATCAATCCTTGCAATAAAGCTGATACAGGGTGGCGAGCAGCGTCTCCACCCGCGGATCGGTGATTCGATACCAGAGGGTCTGGCTCTCGCGTCGAAAGCTGACCAGCCCTTCGTCCCGCATCCGGGCCAGATGCTGCGAACAGGCCGATTGCGACAGGCCGACGTCGCGCGCGAGATCGCTCACCGCCATCTCCCCAAACTCGACCAGCTTGCACAGCAGCATCAGCCGCCGGGCATTGCCGATCGCCTTGAGCATGGCCGCGACCTCGCTCGCCTTCGCTTCGAAGGTCGCCAGATTCATGGGCGGTTTCAGCATTAAGGCTACTCCATTAGGTATTGCTAATTTAGATATAACTCACATATAGTCAAGACCATCAGGAGGAACATCATGGCGCAACCCTTCATCGAGGCGTTTTTCGACGAGCCCACCAACACGATCAGCTATCTGGTCGGCGATCCCGCGACGCGGGTCGCGGCAGTGATTGACCCGGTCCTGGACTTCGACATGGCCAGCGGCGCGGCCGACACCCGGTCGGCCGAGCGGATCGTGCATTTCGCGGAGGCCCAGGACTGGCGGATCGCCATGGTGCTGGAAACCCATGCCCATGCCGACCATCTGTCCGCCGCCCCCTTCATCAAGGCGCATACCGGGGCATGGATCGGGATCGGCGCGCATATCCGGGATGTGCAGAAGATCTTTCGCCCGGTATTCTGCATGACGGAATTGAACACCGACGGCTCGGATTTCGATCGGCTGTTCGAGGATGGAGACCGGTTCGCGATCGGCGAATTGACGGTGGAGGTGATGCATGTCCCCGGCCACACGCCGGCCGACATCGCCTATCGGATCGGCGATGCGGTCTTTGTCGGCGACACGCTCTTCATGCCCGACTACGGCACCGCGCGCGCCGACTTCCCCGGCGGCGATGCGCGCACGCTCTACCGCTCGATCCGCAAGCTGCTGTCGCTACCGGATGAGACGCGGCTGTTCATGTGCCATGACTATAAGGCGCCGGGGCGGGGCGATTATCGCTGGGAAACGACGGTCGGTGAACAGCGGCACACCAGCGTCCATGTCCATGACGGGGTGAGCGAGGATGATTTCGTCGCGATGCGCGAGGCCCGCGACACCACCCTGGCGGTGCCCAAGCTGCTGCTGCCGTCGATCCAGGTCAATATCCACGCCGGTCACTTCGCCCCCGCCGAGGCGAACGGCGTCTCCTATCTGCGCATTCCGGTAAAGTGGCAGGGCGAAGGCGCGCCGCCCGCAGGCTGATCCCCCGTCCGGCCTTGGCGGCCAGTCCTTGGCCGTCAGTCCTTGGCGCAATCGGCGCAGCGACCACGCACCTCGATGACCGGCCGCTCGGGGCGGAACCCCGCCCCGCGTGCCGCGTCACGGACCGCATCGGTCAGCCGGTCGTCATCGATATGGGTCGTCTGCCCGCACTGGTCGCACACCAGGAAGATGCAGTCATGAAGGCAATCGGGATGCGCGTTCGCGACATAGGCATTGGCACTTTCCACCCGCCGCGCCAGATTTGCGCCGACAAACAGGTCTAGGATACGATAGATGCTGTTCGCCGCGACGCGCCGCCCTTGCGCCTTGGACATGGCGTCGGCGATGTCATAGGCCGAGGCGGGCTTTTCAAACCCCGCCAGCACCTCGAACACGCTCGCGCGCATCGCGGTCCATTGCTCGCCCGCCCGTTCGAGCGTCGCCTTGGCCGCCTGAGCCAGATCGGCCCCTTCGGGCTCCTGATGGTGATGCATCTGCGCCATGGGCTCGACTTAAGGGCTGACCGGGGCCGGAGCAAGGCCAGCGCCCTGCTTCGACGGACACGCAATGGCTCTGGCGACGCGATCGGCGTTGCCCATGGCCCGGACGCCATTACGCCGCAGAGCATGACGGCACGCGATATCCTGAATGGCGGCCATCGCGATCGAAAAAGGGGCATTACGTCCACTATCGCCCGATATCCACAGTTCCTATGATGAGGGCATGTTGCAACCAAGCCCCGCTTTCATGGTCACTGCCCGTCCCCGCGCCCTTGCCCGCTGGCTGTTCACCGTTGCCGCGCTGATCGTCGCGATGGTCGTCGTCGGCGGGATCACCCGCCTGACCAATAGCGGGCTTTCGATCACCGAGTGGAAGCCGATCACCGGCATCGTCCCCCCGCTCACCCAGGCGCAGTGGCAGGCCGAATTCGACAATTACAAGCGTATTCCCGAATATTGGACCTTCAACCGCGACATGACGCTCGCCGGGTTCAAGGCGATCTTTTTCTGGGAATATCTGCACCGGGTGCTCGGACGCGTGATCGGCATGGCCTTTGCCCTGCCGCTCCTCTGGTTCTGGCTGCGCAAGGCGATTCCCGTCGGCTATAAGCCGCGCCTGCTGGCGCTGCTCGCGCTGGGCGGGCTGCAAGGGGCGATCGGATGGTGGATGGTCGCCTCCGGTCTGGTCGATCGTACCGATGTCAGCCATATCCGGCTGACCGTCCATCTGCTGACCGCGCTGTTCATCCTGGCCGGGATTGTGTGGACCGCGCTCGATCTGCGCGCGCTGCACCAGGACCGGCTGGCCGCGCCGGCGCGCCCGACCCTGCTGGGCGCGGGCGCGGTGCTGACGCTGTTCGTGCAGTTGATGTTCGGCGCGCTGACCGCCGGGCTGGACGCGGGCTATGCTTTTTCAAGCTGGCCGCTGATGGGCGACGCATGGTTCCCCGCCGGCACGCCGATGATGACCCCCGCCATCGCCAATGCCTTCGACAACCCGGTCGTGGTGCAGTTCATCCATCGCTGGTTCGCCTTCGCCGCCGCGGCGATGCTCATCTGGATGGCCAGCCGCACGATCCGCGCCGGGGCACTGCGCGCTGGCTGGCTGGTCGTCGTGCTGGTCCTGGTGCAGATCGGCCTGGGCATCGCCACACTGCTGAGCGGCGTCCAGATCGACATCGCGGTCACGCACCAGGCCAATGCCGCGCTGCTGCTCATCGCCGCGACCACCTGCGCCCACCGGCTCGGCAGCGCCCGACGGAACCATAGGGTATCATAATACCCGTCAGCAAAGGCCCGCTTTGCTTGACTTTTTAGGGTGTCTCCAGCATTGGCCACTCGTCCGCGCCGCCCGAGACAAAGGGCGGCGTGTTGCATTTCAAACCGAAAGGTCTCACGCCCATGAAGGCGCTCATGAAGACCACCAAGGCGGCCAAGCCGCACGAGGTGGAGAAGAAGTGGCATATCGTCGACGCCGACGGCCTTGTTGTCGGCCGCGCCGCCACCATCATCGCGAACATCCTGCGCGGCAAGCACAAGCCGTCCTTCACCCCGCACGTCGATTGCGGTGACAACGTCATCGTCATCAACGCGGACAAGGTGCGCTTCACCGGCAACAAGCTGGGCCAGAAGGTGTATTACAAGCACACCGGTTACGCCGGTGGTATCAAGGGCATCACCGCCGCCAAGGTCCTGGAAGGCCGCTTCCCCGAGCGCGTTCTGGAAAAGGCCGTGGAGCGCATGATCCCGCGCGGTCCGCTGGGCCGTCAGCAGATGCGCAACCTGCGCATCTTCGCCGGCACCGAGCATCCGCACGCCGCGCAGAACCCCGAAGTCCTCGACATCGCGGCGATGAACCGCAAGAACAAGGTGGGCGCATAATGTCCGATAACCGCCAGTCGCTCGCCGATCTCGGCGCCGCCCTCAACCAGCAGGCCGCTGTCGTCTCGGCAGAGCCCGCCGTCGCCGGTGAAGCGCCTGCCGCGCCCGTCGTCGAGCAGCCCCGCGCGCCGCTCCGCCAGCAGGAGCTGGACAAATATGGCCGCGCCTATGCGACCGGCCGCCGCAAGGACGCCGTCGCTCGCGTCTGGCTGAAGCCGGGTTCGGGCAAGATCACGATCAACGGTCGTGACCAGGAAGTCTATTTCGCGCGTCCGACGCTGCGCCTCGTCATCAACCAGGTGTTCGGCATCACCGAGCGCGAAGGCCAGTATGACGTCGTCTGCACCGTGAAGGGCGGCGGCCTGTCGGGCCAGGCCGGCGCGGTCAAGCATGGCATCAGCCAGGCGCTGACCAAGTACGAGCCGGTCCTGCGCGCGCCGGTCAAGGCCGCTGGCTTCCTGACCCGCGACAGCCGCGCCGTCGAGCGTAAGAAGTATGGCCGCGCCAAGGCGCGTCGCAGCTTCCAGTTCTCGAAGCGCTAAGACGCGGGCAGCCCTGGATGGCCAAAGCCATCCGAGGACTTGCCACGAAGCACGAAGGAGCGGTCCGGCAACGGGCCGCTCTTTTCGTTTGTGGCTGGCGCACTCCGTCATGCCGTCATGAAAGGGATACCCGATGTCGAACCCCCTATGGATTCCCGCCACCATCGCCGCCGCCACCTTTCAGGTCGGTCGCAACGCGCTGCAACGCGGGGTTATGTCCTCCTCGGGGCCCTGGGGGGCGACGCTGGTCCGGTTCCTGTTCGGCCTGCCCTTCTCGATCGTCTTCGTCACCGTCGCGCATTTCGCCATGCCCGGTGCCGATCTCCACTGGAACGGCGTCTTCTGGCTGTCGGCGATCGTCGGCGCGACCTCGCAGGTGCTGGCCACCGCCGCGCTCCTCGACGCCATGCGCCGCTCGGGCTTCGCGGTCGGCACCGCGCTCCAGCAAAGCTCGTTGCCGCTGGCCGCGCTGCTCGGGCTGATCGTCTATCAGGACCGGATCAGCACAGTGGCCTGGATCGGTGTCGCCATCACCACGGCGGGCCTTGTCGCCCTGTCCTGGCCCCCGGCGGAACAGCGCAAGGCGTCGCTGATCGGCGCGGCGATGGGGCTGGCATCGGGGTTGTTCTTCGGCTTTTCGCTGAACGCCTTTCGGCACGCCGCGCTCGCGCTCGACCCGGGGCATCCCGTTTTCGCCGCCCTGGTCTGCGTGGCGGTGGTGCAGGCCATGCAGGCCGTCGCGCTCGGCCTGATCCTGGCCTTGCGCGATCCCGCGACACTGGCCGAAGTGCTGCGGCGTTGGCGGCCATCGCTCGGCGCCGGGCTGTGCGGAGCCTGCGCCTCGGCCGGATGGTTCGTCGCGCTCGCGCTCTCGCCCGCCGCGCCGGTACGGGCACTCGGCATCATCGAAGCGCCGATCGCCGCCATGGCGGGCCACCGATTGTTCCGCGAGACGCTCGGCGCGCGGCAGATCCTGTCGGGCATCGCGATCGTCGGCGGCGTGCTTCTGACGACGCTGTTCTGAGGCCCGGACAGTATCGACGTCGCCCGATGCCCGCCCGTTCCTCGCCACGCCTGATCCAGGGAGCGTTATGCCGACCGCGACTCCACCACGCTGATTTCTCCGACCTCTTGCCCCGGTGTTGGCCGCCGGGGCTGCCCAGATCGGGGGGCGGCACCGATCGATCGAGATCAGCCGCGAGTGGGGACAGGCCTGACGCGCCCGCTCAGAGCCGGACAATCGCGGTGGCGATCCGTTCGGCTTCGTCCGGGTCATGGGTGACCATCAGGATCGGGATGCCGGTGCTGTCCCGCACCGCGACCAGCGCGTCGAGTATCTCGCCCCGCCGCGCGCGATCGAGCGAGGACAGCGGTTCGTCCAGCAACAGGACGCGCGGATCGCTGAGCAGCGCGCGCCCGATCGCGACCCGCCGCGCCTCCCCACCGGACAGGCTGCGCGGCCAGCGGTCGAGCAGATGGCCGATCCCCAACATCGCGATCACGCCGTCCCAGTCGCCTGTTCGTCCGGTCATGCCGTACCGCAGATTGGCCGCGACCCGCATATGCGGGAACAGGCGCGGCTCCTGAAAGACATAGCCGATGCGCCGCCGCTCGGGCGGAAGGTTCACCCTCGCCTGCGCGTCGAACAGCGTCGCGCCGTCCACGCGGACATGCCCGGCATCCGGGCGGAGCAACCCCGCCACCATTTGCAGGATGCTGGTCTTGCCCACGCCCGACGGGCCGAACAACACCGTCGCCCCCGGCCCCGTGACGAAGGCGGCAGCGATCCGGCGCTCCCCCCGCTGCACCCGCAACGCGACGTCAAAGGACATGCAGCCCCCGTCCCATCCGCCGCGCCAGCCATTCGGAGATGATGAGCGCGACCAGCGACAGCGCGACCGAGATCGCCGCCAGCCGCCATACCATCGCCTCGCCATCCGGTCGCTGGAGCGCCGAATAGATGGCGAGCGGCAGCGTCGCCGTCTCGCCCGGCACGTTCGACACGAAGGTGATCGTCGCGCCGAACTCGCCGATCGACCGCGCAAAGCCCAGCACCAGCCCGGCCAGCACGCCGGGCGCACAGAGCGGCAGGGTGATGGTGGCAAAGACCCGACAACGCCCCGCGCCCAGCGTCCGCGCCGCCTGCTCCAGGCGCGGATCGACCGCCTCGATCGACAGGCGCATGGCCCGCACGACCAGCGGCAACGCCATCACCCCCGCCGCAATCGCCGCCCCGGTCCAGCGGAACAACACGCTGACCCCGAACCAGTCGGCCAGCCGTGCGCCGATCGGCCCATGCGGTCCAAAGGCGAGCAGCAGCGCCCAGCCGGTCACGACCGGCGGCACCACCAGTGGCAGATGGACGATCCCGTCGAGCAGCACCTTGCCCGGAAACCGCCCGCGCGCCAGCGCCCAGGCCAGCGCGAAGGCGATGGGCACCGTAACGAGCATCGCCGTCCCGCCGACCAGCAGCGAGAGGCGAACAATTCCCCATTCTTCCGTCGACAGCATCACATCGTCAGGCTCATTTCGTCGAAAAGCCATAACGCCGGAAAATCACCTTGCCATCCGTCGACAGAAGGAAATGACGGAATCCTTCGGCCTCCGGGTTGGTCGAAGCCTTCAACCGGGCAAGCGGATAGCTGATCGGCGGGTGGCTGCCGATCGGGAACATGCCTGCCACCCGGACGCGCGGCGACGCCTTGGCATCGGTGGCGTAGACGATGCCATAAGGGGCCGCCCCCCGCTCGACCAGCGCCAGCGCGGCACGCACGCTTTCGGCGCGCACGACATGCGGCGCCACCATCGACCAGGCGCCCAGACGCTCCAGCGCGGCCTTGCCATATTTCCCCGCCGGCACGCTGTCCGTATCGGCCATGGCGAGCGGCCCGGCCGACAGCGTCTTGCCCAATGTCCGCGTGGTGACCTGTCCGCCCTGCCCCGCCGGCGCGATCACGACCAGGCGATTGCCCAAAAAGGCGCTGCGCGTCCGATCCGCGAGCAGCCCGTCGCGCTGGAGGACGTCCATCCATTCCTCATCCGCCGAAGCGAACAGATCGGCCTTGCCTCCCGCCTGCACCTGCCGCGCAAGCGCCGAGGACGCGGCGAAGGAAATGACCGGACGCGGATGGCCACGGGCAGCCCAGGCGTCCGCCGCCGCACTCATCGATTCCTGAAGACTGGCCGCCGCCAAGACCAACGGCCCCTTGTCCTGCGCCAGCGCCGGAGCGGCCATCAATGTCAGCAGGATGATGGACAGTTTACGCGCTACCATTTTCCCAACCCGAAACCTTGCCATGGTCCAATTTGCTTTCATCGTCACGACGACGGTCAATTGTTCCCCGCCTACATACAAAGCTTTGGAAATTTAACGATTGTCTGTCGGAAATTTCACGAATAGCCTCTGATGAAGCGGTACGAAAAATTCGACCGCTTATACAGGGGGAGACGATATGATGCAGGGGATTTTCATGCGCCTGTCCGGCGGACGCCGGGCGATGCTGCTGGCATCCAGCGCGCTGCTGGCCTTGCCTGCTGGAGTGCAGGCCCAATCGTTTTCCGACGGCGCGGGAATGGTCCGTCCCGAATATGCCATGGATACCGCCCATGCGCGCGGGAGCGACCGGCTCGGATCGATCCCCGACCTGAAAGTGACCGACGAATCGCAGATCGTCATCTCCCAGCCCGGCACCACGACCAGTGCGATCGACAGCGCGGGGGGCGTGAATGGCGTCGGCCAGATGTTCGTCGCCGGATCGGGGGGCGGCATCGGTCTTTGCACCGGCACGCTGATCAATCCGCGCACGGTGATCTTCGCCGCCCATTGCGTCAACGACGCCCCCGCCGACAGCTATGGCAGCGCGACCGGCGGCACGCCCATCGCTTTTGGTTTCAAGGCGAACAACCTGCCCGGCGTGCGCGAATGGTTCCTCTCGACGCTTGGCGGCGCGGCCAACCCCAACCAGTTCAAGACCAAGACCGCCAACGCGCTGTACAGCGTCAATCAGGTCGCCTGGAACCCCGCCTCGGCGAGCACCGGCTTTCTGGAGGGCGATGTCGCGCTTGCCACGCTGGACACCCCCGCGACCGGCGTTCCGACCTGGGCGATCCTGTTGTCCGCGCTGCCCGCGCCCGCCGCGATCAACAACGCGACCGGCACCGGCTATCACGTCACCGTCACCGGCTATGGCCGCAACGGCGTCGGCAATAACGGCGACACGGGCGGGATCGATTATCGCCGTCGCATCGCCGAGAACTATATCGGCCTGCTCGGTTCGCTCGACGACCGCAATCTGTGGCTGTTCGGCCAGGGCGCGAACCTGCCGCAGAATCTCTACCAGATCGACTTCGACGATCCCCGGCGCGGCTCGGCGGCGGCCAGCCGGTTCGACTTCAACCTGTTCCGCGACGACGCGCTGCCCAATGAAGGCACGACCGCGGGTGGCGATTCGGGCGGCCCGCTGATCCTCGACAAGACCTTCGCGCGCCAGGTCGTGATCGGCGTGCTGTCGGGCGGCAGCCGCTTCTACAGCGCGCAGGCCTCGTCCAGCTACGGCACCTCATCCTTCTACCAGCCGCTCTATCTTTTCTGGGACTATATCGCCGCCAACAACCCTTATCGCTATGTCGCGGCCAAGGCGGGCGACGGGGCATGGGAGGACGGCACCCATTGGGTGACGACGACCGACCCGGCCTATCAGATCATCCAGAACGGCCAGTTGGTGAACGGCGTCCCGTCCTCGCCCGGCCTCGGCACCGCCAATGATCCGAGCAACAAGTTCGGCGAGATCTGCGACGGCGTGGCGTGCTTCAACGTCCAGACCGGCACCATCGCCAGCCAGACTGGCGGCGGCGAGACGGCCCAGGGCAACGACGCCAATGCCAAGGCCAAGACGCAGCTGACCGACAACAGTCGCATCGCGCTGGACCAAGCGCAGGCCACTGGCAGCACCGCCACCACGCTGCCCGCCGCAACCCTGGCCAATGGGCTGGCGGGGGCGAGCAACTTTACGCCGAACAATGTGAACCCGGCCAAGACCGTTGCGGCGCGCTATTTCGACGTCACCCTCTCGGCGGCGGGCACCACCACGCTCAGCTCGGCGGCGGCGATCGACCGCGTCACGATCAACGGCGCGCAGGCACGGCTGACCGTCGCCAGCAGCGGCGCGCTGACGACCATGGCGGATTTCAACCACCTGACCGGCATGGTCGCCAATAACGGGACGATCACGACGGGCGGCGATTACCTGATGCTCGGCGGCGGATTGCAGGGCAGTGGCCGGATCAACGCGCCCTTCTTCACCAGCGTGGCGGGCATGATCGCGCCGGGAACGACAGGCACGATCGGCACACTGACCTTTGGCGGCAATGTCGTCCTCGCCTCGGGCACGCAGCTGCTGATCGATGTCGGGCCGGGCAACACGGCGGACCGGATCGCGGTGGTCGCCAATAACGGCACCGGCGGGCAATTGAACGTCGGCGGCTCGGTCGGCTTCGCGTCGGTCAGCGGCCATCTCATCCGCGCGGGCGACGTCTATACGATCGCCACCGCGACCGGCGGCGTGTCGGGCCGGTTCAATACGCCGACCGCGCTCAGCGCGATCCTGACCCCGACGCTGAACTATGCCGCCAATGCGGTCACGACCCAGATCGTCGCGGGCGCCTATGCCAATGTCGTCGCCAACACGCCCTATCAGACCGGCTATGCGCGCCTGCTCGACCAGAACCGGTCGGTCCAGGGCAATTTCCGCGATCTCTATGGCACGCTCGACCTGCAATCGGCGGCGACCATCCGCTCCACGCTGGAGGGGCTCGCCCCCTCGACCGAGGCGCTGAAGCGCGCGCAGGGCACGATGGCGCTCGACAACAGCGCCCGCTTCTTCCGCGATCGGCTGGCGACGCTGTCGCCGCGGGACGGCCTGGGCGGGACGCTGACCATGATCGGCAGGCCGGTCCAGGTCGCCAGCCTGGCGATGAGCAACCTGGCGGGGAGCCAGGCGCAGATGGCCACGGATAGCGGCGGCGTGTCGATGCGCGAAAATGTCCTGCCGGAAAATATCGCCGTGTTCCTCGCGGGCGGCTATCTCGACGGGCGCAGCCGGGCCTTGCCGAATACGGCGGTCTCCAACATCCGCGACCGGTTTGATGGTTTCTATATCGCCACCGGCATCGAGACCGAAGTGGACGAAGCGAGCGTGATCGGTTTCGGCTTCTCCTACACCAAGACCACCGGCAACACCTCGTTCGGCCAATATGCGCGCGGCGAACTGTATCAGGGCACGCTCTACGGCAAGGCCGAACTCGGCGGTGTCGCGCTGGACAGCCAGTTCAGCGCAGGGCTTTTCCAGGCGCGAACCGAGCGTCGTGTCTCACTGGCGGGGATCGCCTATGACCTGCGGTCGCGCGACAATGCGCTGGCGCTGTCGAGCGAGATCGGCCTGTCCAAGACCTATGATTTCGGCGCGCTGAAATTCGGTCCGCGCATCGCGGGACGGGTCAGCCATCTGGGCTTCACCCCCACGCCCGAAACCGGCGGTGGCCCGGCGCTGCGCTACGATCGGCAGGATTATAACAGCGTCCAGGCGCGCGCGGGCCTGGTGCTGAGCGCGGACGGGCCGTTCAGGCCCTATGCCTCGGCCTATTATGTCCATGACTTCGAGGACCGGCCCGGCGTGTTCGGGGCCAACTTCGCGGGCGGCATCGGCCCCTCCGCGCTGTTCGCGCTGCCCGGCCATGACCGGAACTGGGGCGAGGCCAGCATGGGCCTGTCCTACATCGCCGGCCGCGTCCAATTGTCGGTCGGGGCGGACACGACCTTCGAACGCAAGGATGTCGAGAACCAGTCCTATCGGGGGACGATCAAGATCGCCTTCTGATCGCGGCTTCCGCCAGGCGTTGAAAGGCCCGTCCGGGATACCGGGCGGGTCTTTTGACGTGGATCGCGCAAGATCGGTCGCGCGGCCATCGCCGGATCGGGGCATCGATGGTCCACCACGGACGAAGGAGATGACGGTGACGGGCAGCCCCTATCGCGATCGGATGCGCCGCGTCCTCGATCATATCGAGGGGCATGCGGACGGCGATTGCAGCGTGGAGACGCTGGCCGGGATCGCCGCCTTCTCGCCCTTTCATTTCCATCGCCAGTTCGGGGCGACGACCGGGCTGCCGGTGGCGCGCTATGTCCATCTCGTGCGGATGAAGCGCGCCGCCTATCGGCTGGCCTATCGCACCGACCGGATCACGGAGATCGCGTTCGACGCGGGCTATGACGCGCCCGACGCCTTTGCGCGGGCCTTTCGCCGATGTCTGGGACGATCGCCCTCTGCGTTCCGCAAGGCGCCCGATCGGGAACCGTGGCACGCGGCCTTCGCGCCACTCGACCAAGCCAGGAACCAATCGATGCCACCTCCCTTCACCGTCCATGATGTCACCATTCAGGACCGGCCCGCCATTCCGGTCGCGATCATGACCCATCGCGGCGATCTCACCACCCTGCCCGCCACGATCCAGCGGTTCATCGCATGGCGCAAGGCACGGGGGCTGAAGCCGAAGGATCATGCGACCTTCACCATCTTCCACACCGATCCGCGCACCACGCCGCCCGCCGAGCATCGGCTGGACCTGTGCGTCGCCACCGACCGGCGGATCGAGCCCGATGACGAGGGCGTGGTGGCCGGGCTGATCCCCGGCGGCCGATGCGCGGTGCTGCGCGTCATCGGGCAGAGCGACGATCTGGAGCCTGCCGCGCTGTTCCTCTATCGCGACTGGCTGCCCGATAGCGGCGAGGAGTTGCGCGATTTCCCGCTCCATGCGCAGCGGGTGACGTTCTTTCCCGATGTCGCGGAAAAGGATGCGGTGACCGACCTGTTCCTGCCGCTGCGATAGCAAGGCCCGGCCCTGCCCCGATCGGGACAGGGCCGGTTTGCCTCAGGATTCGTCGCCCATGCGCAGCGCGGCGATAAAGGCTTCCTGCGGGATGCTGACCGAACCGTATTCGCGCATCTTCGCCTTACCCTTTTTCTGTTTTTCCAGCAGCTTGCGCTTGCGCGTTGCGTCGCCGCCATAGCATTTCGCGGTCACGTCCTTGCGCATCGCGCTGATCGTCTCGCGCGCGATCACCTTGCCTCCGATCGCCGCCTGGATCGGAATCTTGAACAGATGGCGCGGGATGAGTTCCTTCAACCGCTCGCACATGCCGCGCCCGCGCGTCTCGGCGGTGCCGCGATGGACGATCATCGACAGCGCATCGACCGGCTCCTCGTTGACAAGGATGCTCATCTTGACGAGGTCGCCCTCGCGATAGCCGATCTGGTGATAGTCGAAGCTGGCATAACCCTTCGACAGCGACTTCAGCCGGTCGTAGAAGTCGAACACCACCTCGTTGAGCGGCAGTTCATAGGTCGCCTGCGCCCGCCCGCCGACATAGGTCAGGTTCTTCTGGATACCACGCCGATCCTGGCACAGCTTCAGGATCGAGCCGAGATATTCGTCGGGGACATAGATGGTCGCCTCGATCCACGGCTCGCTGATCGACGCGATCTTGTTGGGATCGGGCATGTCGGCGGGGTTGTGCAGGTCGATCTGGCCGCCGTCATGGCTCAGTTCGATCTGGTATACCACCGACGGCGCGGTGGTGATGAGATCGAGGTCATATTCGCGGGTCAGCCGCTCCTGGATGATCTCCAGATGCAGCAGCCCCAGAAAGCCGCAACGGAAGCCGAAGCCCAAAGCCGCCGACGTCTCCATCTCGAAGCTGAACGAGGCGTCGTTGAGCCGCAGCTTACTGATCGACTCGCGCAGCTTTTCGAAGTCGTTGGCGTCGACCGGGAACAAGCCGCAGAACACCACCGGCTGGACTTCCTTGAAGCCCGGCAGCGCCTGCTCGGTCGGCTTCTTGGCATCGGTCAGCGTGTCACCGACACGCGCCTGCGCCACGTCCTTGATCTGCGCGGTGATGAAGCCGATCTCGCCCACGCCCAGTTCGGACAGCTGCTCGATCTTGGGCCGGAAACAGCCGACGCGGTCGATCAGGTGGGTGGTGCCCGCCTGCATGAACTTGATCTGCTGCCCCTTTTTCAGCGTCCCTTCCATGACGCGGACCAGGATCACGACGCCCAGATAGGGGTCGTACCAGCTATCGACCAGCATCGCCTTGAGCGGCGCGGTCGCGTCCCCCTTGGGCGCGGGAATGTTCTTGACGATCGCTTCCAGGATCTCGCCGATGCCGATCCCCGACTTGGCGCTGGCCAGCACCGCGCCGGACGCATCGATGCCGATCACATCCTCGATCTCCGCGCGGACCTTTTCGGGTTCGGCGGCGGGCAGGTCGATCTTGTTGATGACGGGCACGATCTCATGGTCATGCTCGATCGACTGATAGACATTGGCCAGCGTTTGCGCCTCGACGCCCTGCGCCGCATCGACGACCAGCAGCGCGCCCTCGCACGCCGCCAGCGACCGACTGACCTCATAGGCGAAGTCGACATGGCCCGGCGTGTCCATCAGGTTCAGCGTGTACGTCTCGCCATCCTGCGCCTTGTACGCCAGGCGCACCGTCTGCGCCTTGATGGTGATGCCGCGTTCCTTCTCGATCTCCATATTGTCGAGAACCTGTTCGCTCATCTCGCGGTCGGTCAGGCCGCCGGTGAACTGGATCAGGCGATCGGCGAGCGTCGACTTGCCATGGTCGATATGCGCGATGATGGAGAAGTTGCGGATCTTGTCGAGCGGCGTGGACACGGGGGGAATGGTTTCCTGAAAAGCTTTAGCGCACGCCGTTAGCAAAGATGCGCGCGGATGCCAAAGCGCTCTATCGCCGCCCTCGCATTTGCGGGACGGCCTTCGCCCCGCCGCCAGCCCCGCGGACAGGCGATGAAGATCGCGACAGGACCGGGCTCAGCCCGGCACGATCGCCTGTCGGACCGCCTCCATGCGCAAATTGGGGAAGACCTGTTCGATCGGCTTAGAGTCGGGCAGGATATAGACGTAGCCGCCCTTCTTCTGGAACAGCGGCCGCAGCGCCTTGGCATAGAAGGCCTTGGGCACGTTGATACAGCCAAAGGTGATACGATTGTCGTCGGGCGTGGACGACAGCATCCGCTCGCGCCGTTTTTCCCTGGGGCCAGCATCGCCGGGGATCGGATGAATCGCAACCGAGGTGGCATAATCGACCCACAGGATGCGTTCGCCCGCCACCGGTATGCCGAAGCGTGCCAGATAGCGTCCGGCCGGGGTGGTCTTTTCCGCCGGGCCCAATTGTCCCAGTCGCTTGCTGCCGACACCCGGCGTCGCCTCGTCCCCGGTCGCGATGCCGACCAGCACCGGCACGGCGGCGCGCGGCTTTCCCCTGGCGTCGAACAGGAACATCGCGGCATTGCGCTTGTCGACGACGACCCAGGGTAGCGCGTGATTGTCGCCGGTCGCCGAAATCCAGTCGATGACCCGAACCGCCTCCGCCGACGGAGCGATTCGCACGGCATCGGCAGCGGGGGCCGCCGCGCGCGCGGCTTTGGTCGCTTTGGGCTTATGCCCGCGGGGCGGTTGCGCCGGGGCCGCAGCGGGCAGCAGCAGCGCCACGCCCAACGCGACACGAATCAGGATTTTCGTCTGCAAGGCATGCTCAACAAGGATCGGCCCCTCTCGCGAAAGAGAGGCCGATAGAAAGAGGACCGTCCTGGACCGCGCACCCGGCCATCATGGGCGCGCCGCATCCGATCAGTAACGCACGATCAGTGGCGCGGCCGCCGGGCGGGCTTGCGCTCCTGCACGGTCAGGCGCTGTTCGACGCCGTCGACGCGACCGTTGAGCTGATCCAGCCGCTGGCCGTTATTCTGCGCCTGTCCGGCGGCGGCCTGCGCCTGGGCCAGCGCCGACTTGGCCGTGCCGTCGGTTTCCTGCAACCGACCCTCCAGCGTGTCCACACGCTGGCTCACCGGCGCGATCTGTTCACGAACGAAGGACTTGGTGGCGCAACCACTCAGCCCGAGGCCACCCGCCACGATCATCGCAGCAAGCAGGGATTTTGACGCGTAAGCAACCATTACTATTCTTCCAGTCGTTAACTAGCCGGAACGTTCAAGCCCATACGCCCAACTCTGCCAATACGCATTATGACTGATCGTGCATCTTCGTCGGTGAACCGAAAACTACAAACATGACAACTTATTATTGGGGCGCTTCATCGTATCCTGACAGGTCACCGGGCCTGGCGCGATGGGTGGCGCGGCGTGTGGGCGAACGGATCGCGAGGGATGTCCCCCGGCGCAACTGTGTCGCGTGCTTGCGCCCTGGGCGGGCTGCGCAGCCCATCGACGCAGCGACGTAGCGCCGTCACGGCCGCCCCGCTGCCGTCCAGCGCCAGCCGTTCGACCGGCACATCGCCCCGCGCGATCGCCAGCATCGCCGCACTGGCGAAATAGCCCGGGAATTTGGGTTCGAAGCTGGTCACGAAGCCACGTTTTCCGTCCGACGCGATGCCGATCGCGAAATGGCGAGGATAGCTCCCCCTGGACAGGCGGAAATCGAGCTTCAACCTGTCCTTCGGCCGGATCGACCAATTGGCGTTCAGCACGGACAGATGGTTGCTACCATCCCGATCGAGCCCGAGCAGCAGCGTGGTGTCCCCGCTGCGATCATATTGGCGCGTAAGGAAACAGCCCTGCCGGTCCTTGCTGACCGTCACGGTCCATGCGCCGAGCTGGCGCGGTGCTGGATCCTCGGCCTGCAAGGGGGCAGCAGCTGCGCCCGCCAGTCCCAGGGTCAGCGCGGCCCAGATCATGCGCCGATCATGCCTTATCATCCTCTGCCTTTCCGCTGCCGCCGCCAAGCCTTCCAAACGCCGATCCCGCCGCCGCGTTTCGATCGGCGGCAATGGCGACGAAGGGGCGCTATGGCCGGGCCTCCCGCAACCGGGGATGAACGCGAGCGTCAGGCCATATGTTCGCGCACCACCTTTTCGAGAATGTCGAGCGGCATCGCGCCCAGCGTCAACACCTGGTGAAACGCCTTCGGGTCCCAATCCGCGCCCGCCTTCGCCCTCGCCGCGTCGCGCAGGCGGACCCAGACGGTGTGACCGATCTTGTAGCTGCACGCCTGTCCCGGCCAGACGGTGTAGCGATCAATCTCGCCCTGGCTCCGGCCGCGCGCGATACCAGTGGTGGCGATCAGATAGTCGGTCGCCTTTTCGCGGCTCCACCTTTTGGCATGCATCCCCGAATCCACGACCAGCCGGGTCGCGCGGAACAGCAGCGATTGCAGGAAGCCGACCTGCCCCAGCGGGTCACCCTCATACATGCCCATTTCGTCCGCCAGTTGCTCGGAATAGAGCGCCCAGCCCTCCGAATAGCCCGAATAGAAGCCACGCCGCCGGATCAGCGGGATGTCCTGGCTCTCCAGCGCCGACATGACCTGAAGATGATGGCCGGGCACCGCCTCGTGATAGCTAAGCGTGGCCAGCCCGAATTTGGGCCGGTCGAACGTATCGCGCAGATTGATGAAATAGATGGCGGGGCGGCTGCCGTCGAGCGAGGCGGACTGGTAATAGCCGCCGGGCGCGCCCGCCTGGATCGCCTCGGGCACGCGACGGATTTCGACCGGTGCCCTGGGCAGGACCGCAAACTGCTGGGGCAGGCGCCGGGTCATCGCCGCCACCTGTCCGCGCAATTGCGCCAGCAGCGCCTCGCGGCCCGGATCGGTGTTGGGATAGAGCTGGTCGGGGCGCTTGTTGAGCGCGACCAGACGATCGCCAACGCTGCCCTGGCGCATCCCCTGCGCCTGCAGGATGGTGTCGATCCGCGCGCCGATCTCCGCCACCTGCGCCAGACCCAATGCGTGGATCTCGTCGCCGGTCATTGCCGTGGTCGTCGCGGCCGCGACCGCGGCGCTGTAATAGGCCTCGCCATCGGGCAGGCGCCAGACGCCCGCGTCATGTACCGCCAAGCCGCGCAACTCGGTCACGAGCGCGCGCTGCCGGTCGAGCGCGGGAAAGACGCGCTCGCGCATCACCTGCGCCACCGCCTGCGCGCGGTCGGGCGGCAGGCTGGCGGCCTTCAGCTTGGCGGCCAGATCGACGACCGGGCCCGTCTGCTCGGGCGGCCTGTCGCGTACCGCCGCCAGCTGCCGGAGCGTCGTGTCGAGGATATAGTCCGGGGCGAAGATGCCCTTGCCCCTGCCCGCATCCTCGCGCTGCCGCTCGGTCTCGGCATCGATCACCCCGGCAAGCGCCGCGACCCGTGCGACATAGGCATCCGCATCGGCGACGTCCGCCACGCGGTGCTGACTCGACAGGAAATCGGGCACGTCGCGATACGCGCCGCTCAGCTGCGTCAGGACATAGGGCGCATAGCGCCCTGCAGCCGTCCCGAAGCCGTAGCGTTCGCCCGCCACCACCTGGTCCAGGCTATAGGCGACGATGTCGTAATCCAGTCGCGCCGCATCCCCCAGCGCCTCGCGCGGAATGGCCCGCAACGCCGCCAACTCGCGCCGGGCCCGCGCGAAATCCCGAGCCTGGCCCGCGCGCGACGTGTCGTCCAATCGCGACTTCAGCGCGGCGCGCGGCCCCACGTCCAGACCCAGCGAGGTCGCCTGTTCGGGGCTGTCGTCCAGCCGGTCGTAGAAGAAACGATCAAGCAGCGCGCGCAACTCTGCATCGCGGGCCCCGGGGGCGGCAAAGGCGCGATACGGCAAGGCAGCCGCGACGACGGTCAGGCTGGCCGAGGCGAGGAACTGGCGACGGTGCATGGGCTCTCCCGATGACGCAAGGGCGTCCCCCCTATGGCTAGGCCGCCGATCGCCGGGCGCAAAGCCCTTTATCCTCCCTCCGCTTGTGAGCGGGCGCAAACGAGGGGTATCAATGTCCGACAAGGATCGAGGAGGGGATGACATGAAGACCGGATTTGCCGCAGCACTGACAGGTGCCCTGCTGGTCGCCACGCCGCTGGCCGCGCAGACCAGGATTCCCGGCGATCCCCATGCCGACGATCCGGCCGGTATCGTCGACAGTCCCTGCCCCACCGACCATGGCATCGAACAGGCAGGCGGGTGGCAGATGACCAACCTGCACATGCTGACCCGCGATTTTGGGCAGCTTTGTCGCTATCGCGAAGACAATGCCCGGCTGCTCGCCGCGCGCACGCCGGTGCGCGTCGTGTTCATGGGGGATTCGATCACCGATGGCTGGATCAACGCCGATCGCGACCTCTTCACGAACGGGCTGGTCGATCGCGGGATCAGCGGCCAGACCACGCCGCAAATGCTGGTCCGCTTTCGGCAGGACGTGATCGCGCTCCATCCCCGTGCCGTCCATATCATGGCGGGTACCAATGACATCGCGGGCAATACCGGCGCGGCGACGATGGAGACGGTGCAGGGCCATATCCAGTCAATGGCCGAACTGGCCCGGGCGCACGGGATCAAGGTGATCCTTGCCTCCATTCCGCCCGCGATCGCCTTTTCCTGGAACCCCGCCAAGCGCCCCGCGCCGCAGATCCAGGCCTTCAACCGCTGGCTGCAGGATTATGCGAGGCGCAACGGCTTCACCTATATCGATTATCATCATGTCCTGGCGACGCCGGACGGCGGGATGAAGCCGGGCTTTGCCAAGGACGGCGTCCACCCCACCGTCGCCGGTTATGCCGCGATGCGTCCCCTGACGCTTGACGCGATCCGGCGGACGCTGGAGCGGTAAACCCCCGATCGACACACGCGACCGCCTCACTGCGTCACGAAAGTTACTCCGCCGGCGCCATGAGAACGGGTTGATTGAAACGGTACGTCTGTTGCAGCAGGCCTCAGGCGTCGACCGGCAGGGCCGCTGCGCGTGCATCCCGCGCCGCTTCGGTCCGCAGCGAGCGCTGCGCCATCGCGGCCCAGGCCGCCTCGGCGCGCAGGCAGCGGTCCCGGACATTGGCCAGTTGGGACTGGTCGGCCTGGGTACGACAATCGGCGGCACGCTGAAGATACATTTCGGAATCACGCATGACGGCGACCTTTCATGGCGACGGACCCCAGGCCCGTCAGGGAAAAACCGTGGCGCGGCCCGCGATTGGACCGCGCCGTAGCGTCCGCGTCAGTCGGCGGGCTGAAGATTGACCGCCGCCATCTTGCCGCGACGATCCTCTTCCAGCTCATAGCCGATACGCTGGTTCTGTTGCAGCGAGATCATGCCCGCCCGCTCGACCGCCGAGATGTGAACGAACGCATCCGCGCCGCCCTGATCCGGCGTGATGAAACCATAGCCCTTGTCGGCGTTGAAGAATTTGACGGTGCCGTTCTGCTGGCTCATGCGATGGTCCTTCTTGAAACAGGGCTGACCGGGAATCGATCGGCCCGGGGGCCTCGACAGCAGGGAAAGAAGGAAGAAGGGCGGCCAAGCTCCGAAAACCGTCGATATGCGACTAAAGCGCCATCAATATGGGGATCAGGCAGCCCGTTCGCAACCCGGCAATCCGGAGGAGGACGGCGCGACCTGATGATAATCGGCGGCGAGCCGCACCACCTCCTCGGGCGTGAAGCGCAAATCCAGCATCGAGGCGTCACCGTCGCGCTCTCGCCAGTGATCGATCGCCGACATCCGCACCGGCCGGCGGGCGACCAGCCCGACCCAATGGGCCAGCAGCACATCCAGTTCCCGAAAGGCATTGCGGGTCACGCGGGCGCGCACGATCCGCTGGCGATCGGACAGCGGCTTTGCCGTCCTCGCCCAGAGTGGTGCGATCCGGTCCTGCACCGCCTGGACCCCATCGGTCAGCGCGCGGCGAACCCGCTCATGGTCCTCGGCGGATCGGGGCGAGCGGCTCATCGTCGCGCCGCCATGCGCTTCCAGTAACGACGGCGCAGCCAACGGGTGAACAGACGTGCGATCATGCCCCGCCCGTCCCCGCTGCAATATGGAAGAAACCCATCAACCGGCTCCAGCGCGACAAGCGGGAGCCCAGCGTCTCTCAGTCGCCAGCGCTTGCAGTCATCAAACCGGCGATGAAGCGGGCTTACCACCTCGCCCCTGCCCTGTCGCGATGTTTCTCGGCATGGCGCACGGGCCAGAGAATCGCGTCGAAACCCCGGAAAACAAGCCTCGATCGCCGAAACCTCTTTGCAAGCGCTGGGAATTTCGTACCGCTATCATCCTCGATGCCGGAGGGGGCGATCGTGAGGGGAGCAAGACGGGCAAATGAACGACGCGATCGACAGTCTGTGGCGGACCGCCGGCGGCATCCTGGAACCGCATGGTCCCGCCACGGCGGCCAGCGCCGCCAGCTATGCGCCCGGCGATTACAGCACCCATTTCTTCCTGCAACTCGCAGTGATCCTGTTCGCGTGCCGCGTGGTCGGCTGGCTGGGACAGCGTTTCCTGGCGCAGCCGCCGGTGGTGGGCGAAATGATCGCGGGCGTCGTCCTCGGCCCGTCGCTCCTCGGGCTGGCCTTCCCCGACCTTCAGGCGGCGATCTTTCCCAGGGACACGCGCAACATGCTCTATGCCGGGGCCCAGCTGGGCGTCGCGCTCTACATGTTCCTGGTCGGCCTGACCCTGCGCCTCGACCATTTTCGATCCAAGGCGCGCAGTGCGCTGGCGGTCTCCGCCTCGGGCGTGATCGCGCCCTTTCTGATCGCCGCCGCCCTCACCCCCTTCCTGCTGCGCATTCCCGGCCTGTTCGCGCCGGACGTCAGCCGGGGCAATGCGACGCTGTTCATGGGGGCCTGCATCGCGCTCACCGCCTTTCCCATGCTGGCGCGGATCATCAACGAGCGCGGGCTGGCGGACAGTCCGCTCGGCACGCTGTCGCTGGCGGCGGGCGCGTTCGACGATGCGGCGTCCTGGTGCGTGCTGGCGGTGGTGCTGGCGACCTTTGGCGGCGGCAGCGGCGTCGCCATCCTCGCGATCGGCGGCGCGGCGCTCTATGTCGGCTTTCTGCTGCTCTTCGGCCGCCGCATCCTCGCACCACTGGGCCATGCTGTCGAGCGTCGGGGCGAGATGAGCATGACGGTGCTGGCCCTCACGCTGATGGCCTTCTGCATCTCCGCCTTCATCATGGATGCGATCGGCATTCATGGCATCTTCGGCGGCTTCATCCTCGGCGTGTTCATGCCGCGCGGCCTGTTCGTCGCGGAGTTGAAGAAGAAGGTCGAACCGCTGGCGGTCGTCCTGCTGCTGCCGATGTTCTTCACCTATTCGGGGCTCAACACCCGGATGGACATGGTCAATTCGGGCTCGCTGCTGCTGATCGCACTGGGGGTGCTGGCCGCGTCGATCCTGGCCAAGTTCGGCGCCTGCTACATCGCCGCACGGCTTTGCGGGGAAGACAACCGGACGGCGCTGGGCATCGGCGCGCTGATGAACTCGCGCGGCCTGATGGAACTCATCATCATCAATATCGGTCTGCAAAAGGGCATTATCGGCCCGACGCTCTTCTCGATGCTGGTGCTGATGGCGATCGTCACAACGATGATGGCCAGCCCATTGTTCGAGCTTGTCTATGGCCGCAGGGCGCGTGTGCTGGGTGAGATGGAAATGATGAAGACCGGGTCACGGTGACACGACCTACAGGCGGTCGGTTATGGCCGACCGCTTTGCCGCGACTGGACCACATACGAAAAAGAGCGGCCCGAGGCCGCTCTTTCACGCTCCGCCTGTAGCTATGAACGGACGCCGCACAGCAAGATCAGGCCACCGTCCTACGGCGACGGCGCGACGCGGCGACGAGGCCACCGAGTCCGAGGCCGAACAGCGTCAGCGTCGCAGGCTCGGGAACCGAGGTCGGCGAGGTGTTGAAGAACGACACATTGTCCAGTTCGAACGCGGTGCTTCCCGAAGTGAACTTCAGGCCGCCGATCTTCTGTCCGCTCAAGCTGTCCAGCGTGAACGTTACGTATTGATTATACTTTGGATCGTTATAATTGCTGCCCCAAGCATCGGCACCCGGCGCGGCGAAATCCAGCCCGGTGATCGTCTTGATAACCCGATAGGTGGTGTCGAGAATTGACAGCTTGTTGAAAGAATCCGCCGAACCCCAATACAGGCTGACACCATCAAAGCCCTTGCCACCGGTTTTCAGCACGGCCGTCTTGCCACCATTGACCATCAGATACTGGGTTGTGTCGTTCAACGGCTGGCTCCAGCCCTTGGCCGAACCGGTCGTCAGCAAACCGCCCGAAAGCGAAAACCCGTTGGGGAGACTGGTTCTGCCGTTGGTACCGTTGAAATCGACCAGGACCGAACCCTCACGCGGGGTCTGGTCGCCCGCCACCGAGGTCAAAGTGCCAGCGCTCGCGGAAGTCGAACCCAGCGTGCCGGCCATAACGGCCGCCATCGCCATCATCTTTGCAAAACCCGCCATCTTCAGTCTCCCTGCTATCCTGACAAAGGCCGATCCGGTTAGCATCGCTGGCTGGGTGGACATTGGTTCCGCCACCCGACATCGGTTCAACCCTCGGCGCTGCGTTCACGAATTCCCTTCAAACCCAATTCTCTTTCTAACTCTGCCATTATGTATATCGTCGTCCGAACGGTTATCGCACCCGTTAAATAATCCATAAATGTCGTATAAATACAATATGTTGCCATAGCATGTTTCAAGATAAGACAGGCAATCGGGACTGCCGCCGGGCTTTTACGCTATGTCAATGCGAATCAAGCGATACGGATCGTCAATTGAGTCTGG
This sequence comes from Facivitalis istanbulensis, assembly GCF_040560405.1. Classification (NCBI taxonomy): domain Bacteria; kingdom Pseudomonadati; phylum Pseudomonadota; class Alphaproteobacteria; order Sphingomonadales; family Sphingomonadaceae; genus Facivitalis; species Facivitalis istanbulensis. Next base: position 28,832 of record NZ_JAVSCQ010000024.1, on the reverse strand, counting down.
CAGGAATGATCAATGAAACGCCGCAAGCTTCTCGTCATCGCGGGCATTCTGCTCGTCCTGGTCATGCTGGCGATCATCGCGGCGGCATTGCTGCGACGTCCCTCGGACAAACCCACGCTCACCCCGGTCTTCGTCGATCGCCCCGCCCCGGCCCTTGCCCCGGCTGCCGCGCAGGCCGTCGCGGCCAAGGCCCCCGGCGATGCGGTTGCGCAGAAGCAACTGGGGGACGCGATGCTGGCCAAGCGTCGTTTCGACGAAGCGGCAACCGCCTATCGCGCATCGCTGGCGATCGACCCCAACCAGTCGACCGCCTGGTCGGCGCTGGGCGAAGCGTTGATGCAGACCACCAAGTCCAACGACGTCAACCTGCCGCCCGCCGCCGCTGAGGCATTCCGCAAGACATTGGCGCTCGATCCGCGCGATGCCCGTGCCCGTTTCTATTTCGCCATGGAAAAGGACTTCCAGGGCAAGCATGACGAAGCCATCGGCGAATGGATCGCGCTGCTTCGCGAAATCCCGGCGGGTTCGGACGCGGACGAGGCGCTTCGTTCGACGCTGGCCGCCTCGATCAAGCGCAACATCGCGCTGATCCGGCAGGCGGTGGACGAGGCGGGCCGCGCCCAGCCGCGCTACAAATCCAAACCATGATCTGATCGCCGCCATCAGGAAGCCGCACCTCCGGGGCACGGATCGCGAACCGCGGTCCGTGCCCTTTTTGCTGCGCTCCGATGCCGAGGTGGAGGGACAGGAACATCCGGGCAATCGCACGGGCCGAAACCTGCCAGCCTGTTACAACGTCTGCCTCGACCGGGGAGAGGCTCCATCGCCCCGGCTCAGCCTCTGGTGAAGCGGCGAGATGGGAGAGGCGCCCCCGGTCAGCCCGGCCGCGCGCCGACCGCCGGATCAGGCGGCTCGGGCCGTGACGATCGCCTCATCCCGTACCGGGTCGAGGATCAGGATCGCGGTCGCGCCCTTCCCCTCCCCCTCGCTTCGCAGCTCCAGGCCGCCCCCCATCGCCGCCATGGAATTGGCGCACCAATGGAGCCCCAGACCGCCCGACTTGTCCTTGCGCATCGAATAGCCCGGCTGGAAGAGCCGGGCCTGCACGGCCGGGTCGAAGCCTTCGCCGTCATCGACGATCCGCGTCACGACCTGTCCGACCGGGTTGGCCTCGACCTCCACCTGGATATGACCGGCCTCGCGCCCCGTCGCGACGATCGCCTCCACCGCATTCGCAAAGAGATTGCCGACGACCTGGCTCAGGATCACGCGGTTGGCGAGGACCGGAACCGGCCCTGTCGGGACGTCGATCGCGATCGCCACATCCTGCGCATAGCGTGCGATCGTCGCGTTGTTCGCCAGGATCTCGGCCATGTCGCACCGTTCGCGTTGCGGCCGTTCGTTCGCCCGCGCCTGCTGCGTGCCGATGATCTCCAGCGTCTGGCGCATCGCGTCGCGACCGATTTCCAGTTGCTCGCGAACCCTGTCCCGCGCCAGCGCCTCCGCCTCGATCGCCGCGCGGACAAAGGCGACCAGCCTCGTCCGGCGGCCAGGCGGGACGTTCGCGTCGCCCAGTTCGCGCAGCGCGCGGTCGAGCAGCGCGGGGTCGGCGGACGGGGTGCGTCCGGCGCCATGGCTCAGGATGGTGCCCAGCGGAGCCAGCGCGTTGCGGACATTGTGCAGCACGGCCACCGCACTCTCAGAACGCCCCAGTGCGAAACTCTGGATCTCATTCTGCTCGCGCAGACCCTTCAACTGGCTGAGCATCGCATTGAAGCTCCGGCCGAGCGAGCCGATCTCGTCATCGCGCCCCGCCCTGGCGTTGAACGGCATCAGGACGCCGGACATCCGCACGCGCTGCATATGCTGTTCGATCTGGCCCAGCGGCGCGAGCACGAGCTGGCTGATCGCCCGCCGGAGCAGCACCAGCATGAAGACGAGCAGCAGGATCGACCCCGCAATGGCCAGCAGCATCGTTCGCCGACCCAGCAGCGCCAGTTCGCGCGGGGTGGTGAAGGCGGCGGTCGCCACCGCGCCGCCATCGGGGCCCCGGATCGGGATCGACACGGACACCGACCGGCGGCTCCAGGTCGCCATCGAACGATCGGCGGGAGAGCGGAGGTCGATCCGCGCCGGCCGGTCGATCATGTGACCGAGACGCTGCGGCGTCAGCAGATGGACCAGCGCGACATAGCTGGCATCGTCGCCACGCCCGACCGGATCGGGGATCCGCGCCACCCCGATCGCGGCGATCCGATCGCCCAGCCGGGTATAGAAATGCGCGCTCCCCTCCCGCCCGGTCCACCGCGCGAGATCGAGCCGCGACAGAATCGCGGCGAGTGCCGCCCGCGTCGCGACCTGTTGCCGCGCGGTATCGGGGTGCTGCCAGGCGATGTGCCATGTCGCCTCCCCCGCCCGGCGATAGGCTGATCCCTCGATCCGGTGATCGGCATAGACGGTTCGCGCCAGTCGGACAGGCAAGGCTTCCCTGGACGCCGAGAGCCCCGCGCCCGCCATGCTCGCATGATCGCGGGCGATGCCTTCGGCACGTTCCGCAAATCCGTCCAGCCGCCGTTCGACTCTTTCCATGGCGGCTCTGACCGACTGGTCTTCCAGCCGGTCGAAGCTCGGCGCGATGACGAAGCCGAGCAGGGCGGCGAGGGAGACCGCGCCGATGATCCCCGCGACCGTCAACACCGCCACCATGGCGTCGGGCAGCGACTGGCGCGGCCTCCGCGCCCAGCCGGACAAACTCCGCATCGTCACCCTCGATCAGGCCCGCGCAGCGAGGACCGGCCGTTCATGGGTGGCGCCGATGGCGAACGGCATGGAACGCTGCGCCGCGAGCGTCCTTGCCTCGCCCCCGGCAACAGGTTCGGAAAAGAGATAGCCTTGCAGATGGCTGGCCCCCGCGACCCGCAGGGCCTGGGTCTGCGCCTCGGTCTCCACGCCCTCGGCGATGACGCCCAGGCCCAGCGCGCGGCCCAGATGGATGATCGAATGGACGATCGCGACCGACTCGCGCTCGCGCCCCATGCCCTCGACGAAGCTGCGATCGATCTTCAGGCAATCGAGCGCGAACTTGCGGATATTGTACAGGCTGGAATAGCCCGTGCCGAAATCATCGAGCGCGATCCGGAATCCCAACTCGCGGAGCCGGGTCAGTGTCTGTGCCGCGCCGTCGGCATCGTCAAAGATCGCGGTTTCGGTGATCTCGATCTGCACCCGGCGCGGATCGACACCCGCCGAACGGACCCGGTCCACGACATGCTCGACAAAATGCGCGCGACGGAACTGCGCCGGGCTGAAATTGATCGAGACATATTGACCGGGCCAGTGACGCGCTTCGGCCAGCGCCTGATCCAGCACCCAGTCGCCGAGTTCGTGGATAAGGTTGCTTTCTTCGGCGATGGGGATGAACAGGCTGGGCGTCACAAGGCCGTGATCGGGCGAGCGCCACCGGACCAGCGCCTCGAAACCGACAATGTCGAGCTGGCCACGGTCGACGATCGGCTGAAACATCAGGCTCAGCTCGTCGCGCCGCAACGCCTCGCCGAGGCCCGCCTCGATCCCCCGGCGGACCCGGACACCCTCGTCCATCGCCGCGTCGAACACGCGGACCACGCCGCGCCCCTGGCGCTTGGCATCGTTCAAGGCCGTGTCGGCGCTCCGCATGAGGTCGATCGGATCGCGATTGCCCCCCTCATGGCTGATAACCAGTCCGCAGGAGACGCCGCATCGCACCGCCTGACCCAGGATCATGAAGGGCGTCGCGCACGCATCGATGATCCGCTGGCATGCCGACACCGCATCGGCTTCACAGTCGCTATCGAAAAGGATGCCGAACTCGTCGCCGCCCAGCCGCGCGACCATCGCGCCCGGCGGCGCGCTCTGCTTTATCATCGCATGGACGTCGCGGATCAACTCGTCCCCGGCAAGATGGCCCAATGTGTCGTTGACGCGCTTGAACCGGTCGAGATCGAGCATGGCGGCGACGAAGCTGCCCGGTCGCCGCCCGCGTTCGCCGAGACCGCGCAGAAAGGCCGCGCGGTTGGGCGCATCGGTCAGCGCGTCATGCATCGCGATGTGCATCGCCCGGCTTTCATTCGCCGCCAGTTCCGCCGTCTTTTCCTCCAGCGCGACGACCTGCCGGGCCAGCAACGCGCGCGTCCGGGCGAGTTCGCGATCATTGTGCCAGCGGCGTCCCAGCGCCAGCGCGGTCTGCGCGACCTCCGCCACCTCGAACGGCTTCACGATGTAGAATATGCGGTCGGCCGGCCCGGCGACACGGCCGATATCGGCGGGCGCGAAATCGGAATAGCCGGTAACGATGACCAGGTGAATATCGGGATCGAGCGCCCGGATACGACGCGCGGTTTCCCGCCCGTCAATCCCCGGCGGCATCCGGACGTCGATAAACGCGACGGCATAGGGATCGCCTTCGGCCCGCGCCTGTTCGACCGCGGCCACCGCATCGATCCCCTGTTGCACATGATGCGGCCGAAACCGCACCGGGTCCGCCGCCGCCGCGCCCGGCTCGCTGCCGAACAGGTCCGCCGCCATCGCATCCAGGCGCTCGGTTTCCCCACCCGCCACGCCCGGAAAGCACAAGGCGTAGCTGTCATGGACAGCCGGTTCGTCGTCAACGATCAGAATACGCATCCGGCTACCATCATCCGTCCCAGGGGCCCATTACGGAACGATGGTAAGCCGGCATGCTTAATCCGGCGTAAACGATCCTTTATTCGACCGTGACGCTCTTCGCCAGGTTGCGCGGCTGGTCGACATCGGTGCCCTTGGCCACCGCGACGTGATAGGCGAGCAGCTGCACGGGCACCGCATAGACGATCGGGGCGATCAGCGGATGGACCTTGGGCATGGTGATCGTGGCGATACAGCCTTCCCCGGCCGCCTCGATCCCGTCATAGTCGGAGATCAGGATGACCTTGCCGCCGCGCGCCTGCACCTCCTGCATGTTCGACACCGTCTTTTCGAACAACGGGCCCGAGGGGGCGATGACGATCACAGGCACATTCTCGTCGATCAGGGCGATGGGGCCGTGCTTCATCTCGCCCGCCGCATAGCCCTCGGCGTGGATATAGCTGATTTCCTTCAGCTTGAGCGCACCCTCCAGCGCCAGCGGATAGTCGGTGCCGCGACCGAGATACAGTACGTCGCGCGCGCCGGCGACCGCGCCGGCCATCGCCTCGATCGCCTCGTCATAGGCTAGGGCGCCGTTGATCGCGGCCGGGGCCTCGCCCAGATGGCGCGCGATCTGCTTTTCCTCGTCGACCGACAGCCGTTCCTTGGCCTTCGCCAGATTCGCCGCCAGCGCCGCGAGCACGCTCAACTGGCAGGTGAAAGCCTTGGTCGAGGCGACCCCGATCTCCGGGCCCGCATGGGTGGGGAGAAGCAGGTTCGCCTCGCGCGCCATCGAACTGGTCGGCACGTTGACGACCGCGGCGATGGTCTGGCCCTCCGCCTTGGCATGACGCAATGCCGCGAGCGTGTCAGCGGTCTCACCCGACTGGCTGATGACGATCATCAGGCCGCCCGGCTCCATCACCGGCGCGCGGTAACGGAATTCCGACGCGACATCGATATCGACCGGCACGCGCGCAAATTGCTCGAACCAGTATTTGGCGACCATTCCGGCGTAAAAGCTGGTGCCGCACGCAACGATGGTCACGCGCTTGATGCCGGACAGGTCGAAATCGGGCAGCGGCAGGGCGATCCGCCCTTCCAGCCTGTGCAGATAGGAGCGCAGCGTCTGGGCAACGACGATCGGCTGCTCGAAGATCTCCTTCTGCATGAAGTGGCGATGATTGCCCTTGTCGATCAGCGCGCCGGTCACGCCGGACATGGTGACGGCACGCTCGACCGGATTGTCGTCGCGGTCATAGACCTGCACGCCGTCGCGGGTGCAGACGACCCAGTCGCCTTCGTCCAGATAGGAGATACGCTGGGTCAGCGGGGCAAGCGCCAGCGCGTCCGAACCGAGATAGGTCTCCCCCTCGCCATAGCCGACGACCAGCGGCGAGCCGAGACGCGCACCGATCAACAGGTCCGGGCTGTCGCGGAACAGGATCGCCAGCGCGAAGGCGCCGTGAAGGCGCGGCAGCACCTCGCGCACCGCGGCGACCGGATCAAGGCCCTGTTCGACCTTCTCGCTGACCAGATGCGCGACGACCTCGGTATCGGTCTCGCTGGTGAAGACACGGCCGCGGCCGATCAGCTCATCGCGCAACGCCTTGAAATTCTCGATGATGCCATTGTGCACGACCGCGACATGCTCGGTGGCATGCGGATGCGCATTGTTGGTCGTCGGGCCGCCATGCGTCGCCCAGCGGGTATGGGCGATGCCCACTTCGCCGGGCAACGGATGCGCCGCCAGTTCCTTCGCCAGGTTGATCAGCTTGCCGGAGGCGCGCCGCCGCTCGATCACGCCATGATCGATCGTCGCGATGCCCGCCGAATCATAGCCGCGATATTCAAGGCGACGGAGACCGTCGAGCAGCCGCTCGGCCACATCCGCACCACCCAGGATTCCAACGATACCGCACATGGCCTTGTTACTCCCCAGTCTTCTTCGCGGCTTTTCGGCCCAGCATCATCTCTCGGAAACGTTTTGCCCAGCCGGGCTTGGTCGAACGCTCCGCACGAACCAGCGCCAGCGCATCGGCTTCGACATCGCTCGTCACGACCGCGCCGGCCCCGACGATCGCGCCGGCACCGATCGTCACGGGCGCGACCAGTGCCGAGTTCGATCCGATAAAGGCCCCTTCACCGATCACGGTGCGATATTTGAAGAACCCGTCATAATTGCAGGTGATGGTGCCCGCGCCGATATTCGCGCCCGCCCCCACCTCGGCATCGCCCAGATAGGTCAGGTGGTTGGCTTTCGCGCCCGGGCCGAGGATCGCCTTCTTCATCTCGACGAAATTGCCGACCCGCGCCCGTTCGCGCACGTCCGCGCCGGGACGAAGCCGCGCATAGGGACCGATATCCGCGCCGCTGGCCACGGTCGCGCCCTCCAGGTGGCTGAACGCATGGATCGTTACGCCGTCCGCCACCTGCACGCCGGGGCCGAAGACGACATGCGGTTCGATCACCACGTCGCGTCCGACCACCGTATCATGCGCGAACCAGACCGTGTCCGGCGCGATCAGCGTCACGCCGTCCGCCATGGCACGGGCGCGGCGGCGACGCTGCCAATCGCCCTCCACCCCCGCCAGTTCGGCGCGACTATTGACACCCGCGACCTCCGCCGCGCCCGTTTCGATCACCGCCGAACGCCGCCCGTCCGCCGCCGCGAGCATCACGATATCGGGCAGATAATATTCGCCCGCCGCATTGTCGTTGCCGACACGCGCGAGCAGGCCGAACAGATCCTCCGACCGCACCGCCATCAGCCCGGAATTGCACAGGGTGACGGCGCGCTCCTCGGCATCGGCGTCCTTGAACTCGACCATCCGGTCGATCCGCCCGTCCATGTCGGCGATCACCCGGCCATAGGCTCCGGCATCGTCCGGGCGGAAGCCGAGGACCACCGCCGCCGGCGCGTCGTCCTGACCCAGCCGGTCGAGCATCCTGCGCATCGTCCGCGTCTCGACCAGCGGCACGTCGCCGTAAAGGATCAGAATGTCACCGACAAAACCGTCCAGCGCCGCCGCCGCCTGTGCGACGGCATGGCCGGTGCCCAGTTGCTCGGCCTGCACCGCCGTCCGCACGCCCAGCGGAGTCACCGCCCCCTCGACCTGCTCTCGCCCGGCGCCCGTCACCACGACCATGCGTTCGGGCGACAGCGCCGTCACCGCATCGATCAGGTGGAGCAGCATCGGCCGTCCGGCAATGGGATGCAGGACCTTGTGCAGGTCCGACTTCATGCGGGTACCCTTGCCCGCGGCAAGGATGATGGCAGCGACTGGTCTCGTCATGATGGTTGCGCCTGCCATGATTTTCTTGCCAAGGCCAGTATAGAAACCGGCTGCAGGATTGGTCCATGGACGCGCATTCATCCCTTGTCTTTCCATTCTCCATTATCGGCTTCGATCTGGACGGAACGCTGCTCGATACCAGCGGGGACCTGGCGGCGGCCGTCAACCATGCGATCGGCACCATCGGTCGCCCCCCGCTTCCGGTCGAAGCGGTGAAACCGATGATCGGCGGCGGTGCGCGGCGAATGCTGGAACATGGACTGACCACCACGGGGGGATGCGATCCGGTGACGCTGGACATGCTGCACCGGCGGCTGCTCGACTATTACGAAGCGCATCTCGCGGTTCATACCCGCCCCTTTCCCGGCGCGCTCGATGCGCTCGATGCGCTGACGGCCCAAGGCGTCACGCTTGGCCTGATGACCAACAAGCTGGAGCGATTCGCCCGCGCCATTCTCGACGCGCTCGATCTGACACATCGCTTCGCGGCGATCATCGGCGGCGACACGCTGGGCGCCGCCAAGCCCTCGCCGCGCCCGATCCAGGCAATGGTCGCGCAATGCGGCGGCGGCCGGGCGGCCTTTGTCGGGGACTCGATCTTCGACGTGCAGGCGGCGCGGGGCGCGGGCCTGCCGGTCGTCGCCTGTGCCTTCGGCTTCCTGAGCCAGCCGGTCGAAACGCTGGGCGCCGATGCGGTCATCCAGGGCTATGAAGCCCTTATCCCGACGCTGGCACGGCTGGGCTCGTCCGGCCCTTCCGCCACTTTATCCACAAATGCTGCATGAGCAGCGGCAGCGGCATACGGATCAGGTGCGACCGGATATAAAAGCCCAGTCGCAACGCCGCATGCCGCCCCCGCCCCCAGCCATCCCTGGCCATCATCCGCCCGCGATAAAGCCGATCGGTCGCGGTCATCCGACGCCAGCCAGCGGGCACCGGGGTGCCGTAGAGCGCATGGCTCAGCCGCATCGCCCGCGCGACATGCGAGGCCAGCCCGTGATGGCGGGCGCGCTCGGCCAGTCCGTCGATCCCGTTCTCCACGACCAGCGCATGGATATCCCAGAGATTGCGCAAGCCCCCGGTCAGATCACCATCGGCGAACAGATGCGCGGCGGCATGCACGATCATGTCGTTGTGCGACAGCACCGCCAAGCCCCGCTCCAGCGACATCGCATCCGCGATCAGCGCCGCCGCATCCGGCCGGGGCCGAGCGGTGGGCGGCAGGATCGTGTGATGCACGTCGAGCATCCGGTCACGCTCGCGGTGGATCAGCGGCGGCAGTTCGTGCATCCACCGGCGATAATAGAGATCGTCATAGGGATCGGGCTTCACCCACTCCCACCCTGCCCCGCTGAGCAGCGTCTCGGCCTCGGCCAGACGATCGCGCGGCAGCAGGATGTCGCAATCGCCGATCGAGCGTCCCTGCCCGGCCAGCAATCCCGCCGCGACAAAGGCGCTGCCCTTCAACAGGATGACGGGACACCCCAATGGACCCAGGGCATGGGCCACGCGATCGGCCTCCCACAAGGCGGTCCGGCGGATCTGCAAGGCCTCCACCCGCGCATCGGCCAGCACCGCCGCCACGGCATCGGGCAGCGCCAACCCCTCCAGCCGGCAGCCGAGCGTCCCCAATAACTGTTCGGCGCGGGCGACGGTCAGCACCCCGGTCCATTGCGACAGGGTCAGACACGCGGCCTTCGCCGGATCGCGCAGCATCAGGACCAGGTGCTCGACCGCGGTCATAGCGCGGACCACAAAGCTTCCACCGCCGCCACCCCGGACGGGCCGTCGGGATAATCCAGCGCGATGGCGGGAATACTGCGCCGGAGCCGCACCATCGCCCGAAAGCCCGCTTCCCCCAGCGCGACATAATTGGTCGATGCCTGGGTCAATCGCACGAAGGTTTCGGCGGGCATCAGCCCTCGCGTCTCCAGCGGGAAGCCGAAGCGCGGAAAGATCAGCAGCGCGGGCAGCGCCGGCTCACCCATCATCGACAGGCAGGCGGCACCGGGCGCGACATGCCGGATCGCGCCCTTCGGCGTGCCGGACAGCAATGGCCCCTTGTGGCTGTCGTCGGGAATGACGGCCAGGCTGCCATTTTTGAGGCTGATCGGCCGGGGGAAGGGAAAGGCCAGGCCGCTGTCGGGGTCGATCAATGCGAACTCGTCGCCCAGGAAGCGCCAGCCCTTCCGCATCAGCAACAGCGACAGCGTCGACTTGCCCGCCCCCGATACGCCGCTCATCAGGAGCGCGCGCCCGTCGCGTTCAACCACCGACGCATGCAGCAGCAAGTGTCGCCGATGGCCAAGCGCCATTTGCAGGTTCATCCCCAGTTCGGCCGCCAGCAGGCCATGGCGCAGCGGCAGCGGCGCCGCTTCGGGAAGGCGATAATCGCCACCGATCCCGATCGATGGCCGGACGAACCGCCGCCACCAGGCGGTCGCCTCCAGCCTCACGGTATAATCGGCGAACGCGGCGCGCGGATAATCCCGGTACAGCGCATCGATCGCCGCGATGGGCGCTCGCCAGTCGGAACCGATGCGAAACGCCACCGGCCCCACGCGCAAGGTGATGGCATGTTTCACAGGCGCTCGATCAGCCCGACCGCCTCTAGTTCATCGAGCCGTTCGCGCAGCAAGGCTGGACCCTCCGCCTCGCCAAGGTCGAATTCGCGGGCCAGCCGCGTAAGCAGCGAAACCGCGTCGAGCGGTTGTTCCCCCAGCGCGGCCAGGATCTGCGGCGCGGGTTCCGACAGGATATGGGTGATCCCCGAAGGCCGGTGGAACAGGGCCGTGAACAGGTCGAGCGGTTCGACGAGAATCGACTCCGCCGCCACCGCGCGATAGCGCGGACCGGCCATCGATCAGCCGCCGGGCATCTGGAGCGAGGCATAGCAGGTGAAGCCCGCCTGCCCCCGCTGCAGATTGCGGATATACCGCAAATAGGCGTGGTTGCTGAAATAATTGGTGCCGGGCAACATGCCGCCCTGCAACGCCCGTTTCACCTCTTCGCCAGTATAAGGGCGGTTGGGCGGCGGAAAGGAGAACAGGCTGTGCGGCGGCACCGTCGATCCGTCCAGCGCAATATAGCTGCCCGCGCGCCCCGGATCGGGGATCGGAATCTCGCAGTGCAGGACCGAACCGGTCGTCTGGGCCAGCGCGGGCCGGATCGCGACCACGGTACTGGCCCCGATTGCGCCCAGCATCAGCGCGCGCCGACTGGTCGCGCCCGATCCCGGCGCATCGGCGGGCGCGGCGTCGCTCTCGGGCTCCGGTGGCTTGTGCGTGTCGTCCATGCCCTTGCGATCTCCCATATTCCAGGCGCAGCGACAAGCGGCGGGATCGGCGGCACTGCCCCATGTTGGGAGGAAGACAGGCCCCGCGCGGCTCGCTACAGCGACAAATCATGGGATTCGGCATTCGCACCTTGTGGGCCATCGTCGTCGCGATCGTCGCGGCCGTCGCGGTTTTGATGACCGCCGGGACCGGAGCGGCGATCCTGACCCTTGTCGGCGGAGTCGCGGCCGCCGTCATCGCCAGCGAGGGCGTCCCCGGCGCCGCCGATGAGGAAGAGGATGTCGAGGGGGAGCATGACATGCTCTCGCCTTTCCTAGGGGAAGCGCTGGACGCGATCATCGAGCCGGTGCTTCTGATCGAGCATGGCCGCGTCATCCTGGCGAATCGCGCCGCCCGCGCCCTGCTGGGCGCGCATATCGTGGGCGAGGACGCGCGAATCGCGATCCGCCACCCGGCCGCCGCCGAACGGCTGCTGGCGGCTGGCACGGTCGACAAGGAGCCCGTGTCGCTGGTCGGCCTGGGGTCGCTCGACCATCGCTGGGAAATGCGCGTCGCCGACCTTTCGGATGGGCAGCGGATCGTCCATCTGATCGACCAGACCGGCCACGACGCCGCCGAGCGGATGCGCGTCGATTTCGTCGCGAACGCCAGCCATGAGCTGCGCACGCCGCTGGCGTCGATCCTGGGCTTCATCGAAACCTTGAGCGACGAGGCGGGCGAGGACGCCGATATCCGCGCGCGCTTCCTGAAGGTGATGTTCGACGAGGCCCGGCGGATGCAGCGGCTGGTCGAGGACCTGATCTCGCTCAGCCGGATCGAGGCGGAGAAATACCGCCTGCCTGCCCAGCCCGTGGCGATGGACGATCTGGTCCAGGACGTCTGGGAGGAACTGCTCGACTCGGGCTCGACACGCGCGCGCGACATTGGCTGCGATATCGCCGACGAACTGCCGCCGGTCGCGGGCGACCAGGTCCAGCTGTCGCAGATGCTCCACAATCTGATCGGCAACGCGATGAAATATGGCAGGGCCGACACGCCCGTCCGGGTATCGCTCGACCGCGACGGTGCGATGCTGCGGCTCGTCGTCGCGGATCGCGGCGAAGGCATTGCCGCCGGCCACATCCCCCGTCTGACCGAACGCTTCTATCGCGTCGATGCCGGGCGCAGCCGCACGATCGGCGGCACCGGACTGGGCCTCGCGATCGTCAAGCATATCGTCGAACGGCATCGCGGACGCCTGGACATCGCCAGCGAGGTCGGCGTCGGCACGACCGTAACCGTGCGCCTGCCAATAAAAGGCGCCAGCAAAGTCATTTCCGAGGGCGCTGTCACAAAATAGAAACAGAAATGTCACACGGAGGTCCGGCGGGCATGGCAGCGCCGGTTCGCACCTATTTCGGTGGCTCCAAGGAAAATCATGCGCCTGCCCTGCCTTCTCGCCGCGAGTCTCGCGCTGGCGGCCTGCCACGATCAGGCCAATGGCGGCGGTGCGGGCCTGCGCGAGCAGATCACGGCGGTCGGCTCGTCCACCGTCTACCCCTTCACCACGATCATCGCGGAACGCTTCGTCGCGGCCGATCCCGACGCCAAGGCGCCGGTGATCGAATCGACCGGGACGGGCGCGGGCATGAAGCTTTTCTGCGCGGGGATCGGTGCCGCCCATCCCGATATCGAGAATGCCTCGCGCCGGATGAAGAAAAGCGAATATCGCGATTGCGTCGCGCATGGCGCGGGCGACATACTTGAAATCCCGATCGGCATTGACGGCATCGCCTTTGCCGAATCGAAGCGCGGGCCGGCCATGCGCCTGACCACCATCGACCTGTATCGCGCCCTGGCGGCACATCCGGGTGGTCGCCCGAACAGCGCGCGGACCTGGCAGGACGTCAATCCCGCTCTGCCCGCGGTTCCGATCCAAGTATATGGCCCGCCCGCGACCAGCGGCACCCGCGATGCGCTGGCCGAACTGATCCTGATGCGCGGCTGCGACGCGGTCGAACCGGGGGCCGAGGCGCTCTCCCATCGCGACCCGGAAGCACATCGCGTCTTCTGCGCCCGCGTCCGCGACGACGGCGCCTATATCGACGCGGGCGAGAACGACAATCTGATCGTCCAGAAGCTCCAGTCCAATCCGAATGCGATCGGCGTGTTCGGCTATTCCTATCTGGAAGAAAACAAGGCGACGGTCCGCGGGGTGACGATCAACGAGGTCGAACCCAGCTATGCGGCGATCGCCGCCGATCGCTATCCGGGATCGCGACTGCTCTATCTTTACGTCAAGAAGGCGCATCTCGACGCCATTCCCGGCCTTCGCCAGTTCCTGAAGCTCTATGCCGCCAATTGGGGGCAGGACGGGCCGCTGGTCCGCCGCGGGCTGATCGCCGCGCCCGCCGGAATCCAGGAGACGGCGCGGTCGATCATCGCGCATGAAACCGTGCTCGACCCCGCGAGCCTGCCGTCATGAGCGGCCTGGTGCTCCTCCTCCTTGTCGTCGGCCTCGGCCTGATCGCGTGGGCCTCGACGCGAATGCGCGCGCTCGGCTTTCGGCGAGCGTCGGGCAAGCGGGTCCGCTCGCTTCCGCATCATTATGGCTGGTATGTCGCGCTGTGGACGGTGGTGCCACCGCTGATCTTCCTGGCGATCTGGGCCGCGACCTCGCCCGCGCTGGTCACCGACATGGTGCTGGGAACGCCAGGCGCCGCCACCTTGCCGCCGCCCGGTTTCGAGCGCGCCGCGATCCTGTCGGAGGCGCGCGCGCTGGCCGCCGGGGAAGCCCATGGCGCATTTCATACGCTGTCGCGCAGCCTCGCGCCGGCTTATGCTGCGGCGCAGGCCCGCGCCAATACCATCGCGACCGCGATCGTCCTGCTGCTCGCGCTGGCCGGGGGCGCTTATTCCTACATGCGGGTGCGCCCCGATTTCTCGGCGCGCACCCGGATCGAACGCGTGGTGCTGGGACTGCTGCTGGCCGCCTCGCTGATCGCGATCCTGACCACCGCCGGAATCGTCGCGTCGCTCATCTATGAAGCCGGACGCTTCTTCTCGGTCGTGCCGCTGACCGACTTTCTGTTCGGCACCCATTGGAGTCCGCAGGCGATCGATCCGCGCGACCCCGGTGCCTCGCTGGGAGCCGTGCCGCTCTTCTGGGGCACCTTCTTCATCGGCGCGGTGATCGCGATGGCAGTCGCCATCCCCTTCGGCCTGATGAGCGCGATCTATCTGACCCAATATGCCGCGCCCCGCGCGCGCCGGATCATGAAGCCGGTGCTCGAAGTGCTGGCCGGTATTCCGACCGTGGTCTACGGCTATTTCGCGGCGTTGACCGTCGCGCCAGCGGTCCGCCAATTCGCGGTGGCGATCGGCATCGACTGGGCTTCGTCCGAAAGCGCACTGGCGGCCGGGCTCGTGATGGGCGTGATGATCATCCCCTTCATCTCCTCCATGGCCGATGACAGCCTGGCGGCGGTCCCCCATGCGATGCGCGACGGCAGCCTGGCGATGGGGGCGACCCCGTCCGAGACGATCACCCGGGTCATGCTGCCCGCGGCGTTGCCCGGCGTCGTCGGCGGCGTCCTGCTGGCGGTCAGCCGGGCGATCGGCGAGACGATGATCGTCGTCATGGCGGCCAGCGGCGTCGCCACCCTGACCGCCAATCCCTTTGCCAGCACGACCACGGTCACGCGGCAGATCGTCGACCTGCTGACCGGCGAGGCGGAGTTCGACAGCCCCAAGACGCTGGCCGCCTTCGCCCTGGGCCTGACGCTGTTCATCATCACGCTGCTGCTCAATATCGTCGCGCTGACCGTCGTGAAGAAATATCGGGAAACCTATGAATAGGCCGCACAATCCCGTGCATGATCCACGGCCGGCGGGGCCCACCGTCTGGAACAGCCAGGCGATGATGCGGCGTCTCCGGCGGCGCTATGCGGCCGAGCGGCGGTTCCGTGCGATCGGCGTCGCGGCGGTCGCCCTGTCGGCGGCGTTCCTCGCCTTCCTGCTGATCGTCATGCTCGCGCAGGGGATGCACGGTTTCACCGAGACCCGGGTCACGCTGCCGGTGAATGTCGCGGCGGCCGATCTGCCGATCGAGCCTTCGCGCGTGATCGGGCGCGCGGGGAATCTGGCGCTGGCGGGTGCCGGCCTGGAGGATGCGGTCGAAACCGCCGCGACCCGCGCGTTCGGGGCGGACGGCACCGACCTGCTCTCGCCCGGTGCGTGGATCGTAGTGCGCGATGCGATCACGGCCGACCCGTCGCTGCTTCGCCGCAGCCAGACCTTCTCGCTGCCCGTCGCCAGCCGCTTTGACGTCGCGGCCAAGGGGGTCGGCTCGCCGGAGGCCGAACAGGTCGTCGCCCGGCTCAAGGCGCGCGGCGTTCTCACCACGGGGTGGAACTGGAATTTCCTGACCGATGCCGATGCCACCGATCCGACACGGGTCGGCATCTGGGGCGCGGCGAAGGGGTCGCTGCTGACCATGCTGGTCACGCTGACGCTCGCCTTCCCCATCGGCGTGCTGGCGGCGCTCTATCTGGAGGAATATGCGCCCAAGAACCGCTGGACCGACCTGATCGAGGTATCGATCAACAATCTCGCGGCGGTTCCCTCGATCATTTTCGGCCTGCTCGGGCTGGCCGTCTTCCTCAACACCTTCGGCCTGCCGCGTTCGGCGCCGCTCGTCGGCGGGCTGACGCTGGCGCTGATGACCATGCCCGTCATCGTCATCGCGGGACGCAACGCGATCAAGGCGGTGCCGCCCTCGATCCGCGATGCCGCGCTGGCGATCGGCGCGTCGCGGGTGCAGGTGATCTTTCACCATGTCCTGCCGCTCGCGCTGCCCGGCATCCTGACCGGCACGATCATCGGCATGGCCCGCGCGCTGGGCGAGACCGCGCCGTTGCTGATGATCGGCATGCGCGCCTTCATCGCCGCGCCGCCGCGCGGGCTGACCGATCCGTCGACCGTGTTGCCGGTGCAGATCTTCCTCTGGTCCGACCAGGTCGATCGCGGCTTCATCGAAAAGACTTCGGCCGCGATCATCGTCCTGCTGGTTTTCCTGCTCGCGATGAACGGGCTGGCCATCTATCTCCGCAACCGTTTTGAGACACGCTGGTGACGACACCCAAGATAACCGCCCGAAACGTCAGCGTGTTCTACGGCGCCAAGCAGGCGATCCGGGACATTTCGATCGATGTCGAAATGGATCACGTCATCGCCTTTATCGGCCCGTCGGGCTGCGGCAAATCGACCTTCCTGCGCACGCTCAACCGGATGAACGACACGATCCCGTCCGCGCGGGTGGAAGGCGAAATCCGCCTGGACGGACAGGATATCTACGCCCCCGAAATGGACGTGGTGCAACTGCGCGCGCGGGTCGGCATGGTGTTCCAGAAGCCCAACCCCTTCCCCAAGTCGATCTATGAGAACGTCGCCTATGGCCCGCGCATCCACGGCCTCGCGACGTCGCGCGGAGAGCTGGACGGGATCGTCGAGCGTTCGCTGACCCGCGCGGGCCTGTGGAGCGAGGTCAAGGATCGCCTGTCGGAAAGCGGCACCGCGCTGTCGGGTGGCCAGCAGCAGCGGCTGTGCATCGCGCGCGCCATCGCGGTCGATCCGGAAGTCATCCTGATGGACGAGCCGTGCAGCGCGCTCGATCCGATCGCGACCGCCAAGATCGAGGAACTGATCCACGACCTGCGCGGCCGCTATGCCATCGCGATCGTCACCCATAACATGCAGCAGGCCGCCCGGGTCTCTCAGCGCACCGCCTTTTTCCACCTCGGCACCCTCGTCGAATATGGAAAGACGTCCGATATCTTCACCAACCCGCGCGAAGAACGGACCAAAGACTATATCACCGGCCGGTACGGCTGAGGACGAGGATCATGGACCACACCGTAAAGGCTTTCGACAACGATATCGGTCGGTTGCGCGGTCTCATCAGCCAGATGGGCGGCATGGCCGAGGAGGCGATCGCCAACGCGATCAAGGCGTTGCAACGCTCGGACCTGGAGCTGGCGCGCAAGGTGCGCGAGGACGACAGGGCGATCGACGTGATCGAGGCCGAGGTCGAGCGGCTGGCCGTGCGGACCATCGCCCTGCGCGCGCCGATGGCGAACGACCTGCGCGAGGTCGTCGCCGCGCTGAAGATCGCCAGCGTCGTCGAACGAATCGGCGACTATGCCAAGAACATCGCCAAGCGCGTCCCCATGATCGAGAGCGAAGACCGGATCGAGCCCGTCTCGATCCTGCCCGCCATGGCCAAGATCGCCTCGACGATGGTGCATGACGTGCTCGACGCCTTCGCCGCCCGCGATGCCGAAGCGGCGGTGCGCGTCCGCGACAGCGATACGGCGCTCGACGATTTCTACGATTCCATCTTCCGCACGCTCGTCACCCATATGGTCGAGAATCCCAAGACGATCGGGCAGGTCGCGCACCTGCTCTTCATCGCCAAGAATCTCGAACGCATCGGCGACCATGCGACCAATGTCGCGGAGATGGTCTATTTCGCCGCCACCGGCACGCAAATGGGCGAGCGGGAACGCGGCGGTCTTTTGTCCTGAGGGAAGCGGACACGATGGCACGGGTAAAGATGTTGCTGGTCGAAGACGATGCCGCCTTGGCGGAATTGCTCGTCTTTCATTTCAAGCGCGAGGATTTCGACGTATCCCATACCCCCGATGGCGAGGAGGCGCTGCTGCTCGCGCGGGAGAATGCGCCCGATATCGTGCTGCTCGACTGGATGGTCGAGGGCATTTCGGGGATCGAAGTGTGCCGCCGCCTGCGCCGCGCGCCCGAGACGGCGAATGTGCCGATCATCATGCTGACCGCGCGTGGCGAGGAAGAGGATCGGGTGCGCGGGCTGGAAACCGGTGCCGACGATTATGTCACCAAGCCCTTCTCGCCGCGCGAGCTGGTCGCGCGGGTCGGCGCGGTGCTGCGCCGCGTGCGTCCGGCACTGGCCGGAGAGGCGCTGGTCTATGCCGATATCGAGATGGACACGGTGGGGCACAAGGTGCGCCGCGCCGGCGAGGTCGTCTCGCTCGGCCCGACCGAATTCCGCCTGCTCAAGCATTTCCTTGAGCATCCGGGCTGGGTCTTTTCGCGCGAACGGCTGCTCGACGCCGTCTGGGGTCATGACTCGGATATCGAGAGCCGGACGGTCGATGTGCATATCCGCCGCCTGCGCAAGGCGATCAACATCGGCGACCGGCCGGACATCATCCGCACGGTGCGTTCGGCGGGCTATTCGCTGGACGCCGGGGTCTGATCGCGTTCCTGAACAAAGAGTCAGATTTGGGCCGGAAGCGAAACGAGGGAGCCAAGTGCGGCGTCGGGCGTTCAACCCCACGCGCTAACGCACTTGCGCTTCTGAACAGGAGATTCGCATGAAGCTCGTTTTTCTGGTGGCCACCGCATTGATGGCCGCGCCCGCTTTTGCCCAGGACACCACGCAGACGGATGCCGCCAGCACGACGGCCCCCGCTCCGGCGGCTCCGGTCACCGGCGGTTATCAGCCCGCGCAGCCGGCGATCAGCGGACCGGCCCAGCCCGGCGCGCCGGTGGTCTTCAAGGAGGCGCCGAGCCCGCAACAAGCTTATCCCGCCCCCGCGCCGCTCCAGAGCTACCCGATCTGCAAAAAGGGTCAGTTCGACCAGTGTCGCCAGCGTGGCGGCAAGTAATCGCTCCTGATAGCCAGGAATGATCGAAATGCCGGTCCCTGCGGGGGCCGGCACTTTTCGTTGCGCCCGGTCAGTTCTCGACCAGCTTCATCAATCGGCGCTCGACCGGGGCCAGCACCGGGCCCAGATCATGGCCGCGCTTCAATACCGCGCCAGCCTCGCCGATCAGCGCCCACATGCCCTGTCGATGGCGTAGCGCCGGACGCTTCTCGATCCGATATTCCGGCCGTTCGGCGGACCGGCGAAAGGCGGAGAACACCGCCGCGTCGCGGCCCATATCCATGGCGTAATCGCGCCAATGCCCCGCCGCCACCATCCTGCCGTACAGATCCAGGATGCGCGTCAGCTCGATCCGATCGAACCCGATCTGTTCCGGGCCACGCGGAAAGGGCACGATCCCCATCAGGCGCGGTCGCGCTTGTCTTCCTGTTCGGCCAGCATCGTATCGAGCCGCCGCCGCATCGTCTCCAGTTCGCAACGCAGCATCTCCACCCGTTGGGTCTGCGGGTCGAACAAGTCGGCACAGGGGGTGCCATAGGGAACGAAGCGTGGTTCGGGCGCGGCCCCGCCCTCGACGACCGTGGGGCGGGCGGGAATGCCGACCATCACCGCGCCCTCGGGGACGTCGCGCGTCACCACTGCATTGGCGCCGACCCTGGCGCGCGGACCGACGGTGATCGGCCCCAGCACCTGCGCGCCCGACCCGATGATCGCACCATCCATCAACGTCGGATGGCGCTTGCCCGCCACGCCATTGTCCGGGCTGGTCCCCCCCAGCGTCACGCATTGATAGATGGTGACATCGTCGCCGATCTCCGCCGTCTCGCCGATCACGACGAACCCGTGGTCGATGAAGAAATTGCGCCCGATCTTCGCGCCCGGATGGATGTCTATCGCCGTCAGGAACCGGGTGAGATGGTTGATCAGCCGCGCGAGGAAGAAGGCCCGGTAACGGTAGAGGCGATGCGCCACCCGATGCCCCGCCAGCGCCCACACGCCGGGATAGAGCAGGATTTCGACCCGCGAATGCGGGGCCGGGTCACGCGCCCGGATCGAATCGAGATAGGCGGCCAATCGGCTCGGCATGAATATGTCCCCAATTGCGATACCGGCATTTAGGCACACCACCCGCCGAAATCCAGATCGTTACACCCCGGTTCCTCCGCCGCGCTCCCCCGCCGCAAAGCCTATCTTTGTTGCAGCACCGATCGTCACGCGGCATGGCGCAAACATCAGCCGGTTGCGGTCGGCATAATCTACGGAGACATGATGGACCCGACCAGTTCCGAACTGATCCACATCCTTCCCTTTATTGCCGTCGGCTTTGCCGCGCAGGTCGTCGACGGAGCGCTGGGCATGGCGTTCGGCGTGATCTCCAACACCCTGCTCATCAGCCTGGGCGTGCCGCCCGCCGCCGCCTCTGCCGGGGTGCACAGCGTCGAGACCTTCACGACCGCCATATCCGGCATCAGCCATGCGCTGCACCGCAATGTCGACTGGCGCCTGTTCCTGCGCCTGATGATCCCGGGCGTCATCGGCGGCGCGCTGGGAGCCTATGTCCTGTCCAATGTCGATGCGGCGGTGGTGAAGCCGTTCATCCTCGCCTATCTGACGGGCATCGGCCTGTACCTGCTCGTCCGGGCCTGGCGCCACCGGACCCACGCGCGCGAGCCCAGGGTGGTCGAGCCGCTCGGACTGGTCGGCGGCTTCCTGGACGCGGCGGGCGGCGGCGGCTGGGGCCCGGTCGTGACCTCCAACCTGCTGGTGCAGGGCGCATCGCCACGGACGACGATCGGCACGGTCAATACCGTGGAATTCTTCCTGACCGCGACCATCTCGGCGACGTTCATCACGCAACTGGGCTGGGGCGCGTTCACCATGGCCACGGTCGGGTTGCTGATCGGCGGGATATTCGCGGCCCCCTTCGGCGCGATCCTGGCCAAGCGGGTTCCGCCACGGGTGTTGCTGACGCTGGTCGGCATCATCCTGACGCTCACCAGCTTCTGGGGGCTCTACAACAGCTTGCGCCATTGACGTCGCCGGTGCCGGCGGCCACGGGGCCCGCCGGCACCGGCCGTCAAGACATCAGGCGACCGCCGCGTGGGTCGTCGCCACTGCCTGCATGACCGCCGCGATCCGGACCGAGGTCTGGATGATCTCGGCCCCGACGCCCGCCTTCTTCAGCACGGCCTCATGCGCGTCGATGCACATGCCGCAGCCGTTCATCGCCGAAACGGCAAGACTGAACAGCTCGAAATCGATCTTGTCGATTCCCGGCGCACCGATGACGTTCATGCGCAGCTTGGCCGGCATGTTGCGATATTCCTGGTTCCCGGCCAGGTGGGTGAAGCGATAATAGACATTGTTCATCGCCATCACCGCCGCCGCCGCACGCGCCGCATTGGCCGCCTCGGGCGACAGCTTGGGCGCGCATTCCGCCTCGGCCGCATCGACCAGCGGCTTGTGCCCCGACCCATGGGCGCAGGCGAGCAGCAGGCCATATTTGCGCTGGTCGTTCAGCACCGCCTCGTTCAGCAGCGAGCCGACGTTCAGGCGGATGTCCTTGGCGAAATCGGGCAACTGCCCGGCAAATTCCTTGAGCGACATGCGATTGCTCCAGATGAACGACGCCCCAGTCCGAACCGCCGACGGCATGGCCGGCGGCCCTCGCTGGGGCGTCGGGAAAGACAGGACGGGGACGCGGGCGATGACCGCCACGCCCCCACCGTTTCAGGACTTACTCGGCGGCGAGCTGGAGGACGTCGTCGCCCTTGTTCCAGTTGCACGGGCACAGCTCGTCGGTCTGCAGCGCGTCGAGAACACGCAGGGTTTCCTGCGGGTTGCGGCCGACGTTCAGGCCGTTGATCGTCACGTGCTGGATCACATTGTCGGGGTCGACGATGAAGGTCGCGCGATAGGCGACATGCTCGTTCTTGTCGACGATGCCCAGCGCGTCGGCCAAGACGCGGCCATTGTCCGCGATCCACGGGAAATCGGCGGCGGCCAGATCCGGGTCCGACTTGCGCCACGCCAGGTGAACATGGGCGGTGTCGGTCGATGCGCCGATCAGCACGGCGTCACGGTCGGCGAAATCATCCTTCAGCTGCGCATAGCCGACGATCTCGGTCGGGCAGACGAAGGTGAAATCCTTCGGCCAGTAGAAGAGGACCTTCCACTTGCCCTCATAGGAGGTGTCGCTGATCGTCTCGCCCGCGGGCAGGGCGTTGGTGCCCTGCTGGACGGGAACGGTGAATGCGGGGAGCTTGTCTCCAACGGTCAACATGGCGATGTGCCTCCTTCTTTTCCCAAAATTCGGCTCCAGGCCATCCTCTGTCGCAATGCCCAACGGCCGGCGGTTTACCCACCTTGCGCGTCGATGCCTCGATATGGGGACTGGCGCGTTCAATCCAACAAGCTATTTGTCAAAGCGCAATCGACTGAGGCGATCAATGGCCGCGACCTATCTACCGACTTTGAAACAGCTCCAATATCTCGTGGCGCTTCAGGACCACGGCCATTTCGGTCGTGCGGCCGATGCGTGTTTCGTGACCCAGTCGACCCTGTCGGCGGGCCTGCGCGAGCTGGAAACGCTGATCGGTGTGACGCTGGTCGAGCGGACCCGGCGCGTGGTGCGTTTCACGCCGCTGGGCGAGCGGATCGCCGAGAAGGCACGCCGCGTGCTGCGCGAGGCCGACGAGCTGGGCGACATGGCGCGCGCCGCGGGGCGACCGCTGTCGGGCGAGATGCGGATGTCGGTCATCCCGACGATCGCGCCGTTCATGCTGCCGCGCATCCTCCCCCGGCTGCGTCGCGACTATCCCGATCTCAAGCTGTTCCTCCGTGAGGAGCCGAGCGCGGCGGCCTGCGAGCGGCTCCACAATGGCCGCACCGATTGCGTGCTGCTCGCCCTGCCCTTCGCGTGCGGGGAAGTGACGGCCGAGCCTTTGTTCGATGACCGGCTGTTCGTGGCCTTTCCCACCGATGACAACCTGTCACCACCGCCCGCCTTTCCCGCCGCGGCGATCGACGAGACCAGGCTGTTGCTGCTTGAGGACGGCCATTGCCTGAAGGATCATGCACTGGCCGCATGCAATCGCCCCGAATTGCGCGCCGAGGCCACGATGCTGGGCACCTCGCTCCACACGATCGTCCAGATGGTGGACAATGGACTGGGAATGACGATGCTGCCCGAAATGGCGCTGCGCGCGGGCATCCTCGACAACACCCATATCACCGCGCGACCGCTCGACGCCGAGAACGCCATGCGCAAGATCGCGCTGGTCTGGCGGCGGGCGAGCCCGCGTGAAAAGGACTTTCACCTGTTGGCGCAGGTGCTGGCCGAAGCCGTCTGATCCGACCCCGACGCAACCAGGGCATCGGCGTCGCGTATCGACCCACGCTGTCCCGCTATTCGTAAAGGAGAAACCGCCATGACTTCCATCGCCAAGCGACTGATCGCCGTCATGCCGGTCGCCACACTGATCGCGCTAAGCGCATGCGGAAAAGGCGTTGAGGCGCCTGCGACACCCTCCAGGCCGGCACCGATCGCTGCCCCGACCCCGATGCCCACCGACCAGCCGATGGCCGCGTCCCGCACGATCCTGGACAATATCGCGGGCACCCAGTCGCTATCGACCCTGTTGTCCGCGATCCGCGCGTCGGGGCTGGCCACCACGCTGGCGGGACCGGGGCCCTATACCCTGTTCGCGCCATCCAATGCGGCGTTCGGCCGCCTGGCACCGGGGGTGCTGGACCAGCTGCTGCAACCCACCAACCGCGATTCGCTCGTGCGGCTGCTGCGCTTTCACATGGTATCGGGCGTCGTGACCGTCGCTGACCTGCAACAGAAGATCGCCGCGGGCGGCGGCACCGCGACCATCATGACGGTGCAGGGCGAGCCGTTGACCGTCAGCATGACGCAATCGGTCATCACCCTGACCGACAGCGCTGGCAATCGCAGCTATGTCGAGGCAGGCGACATGCCCCAGGCGAATGGCGTCATCCATATGGTGAACGGCGTTTTGGTACCCAAATTGGATTAAGGGCGTTACATCCCCCGCGCCGCCCGCTTTGATCCCAATGTATGGGATCGTGGCGGGCGACGACCCTTCCATTGCGGCGCACCCAGACGGGCTCGCCGCCAGAAGAACGGGAGTAGCGTTCCATGTTTCAGACTTTTGCGATCCTCGCTTCGGCCACCGCACTGGCCAGTGCCGGTGGCGCCATTGCCCAGACGACTCAGGCTCCGGCTCAGGCCCCGACTCAGGCCCCAGTTCCGGCGCAGGCCGCCCCGGTCACGCCGCCTTCTGCGCCGCCCCAGGCTGCGCCGGTGGCGGCCGGAAATATCACGCAGGTGCTGGCCTCCCTGTCCGATCGCAGCACGCTGGCGCGCTTAGTGAACACCGCCGGGCTGACCAGCGACCTGTCGGGCCCGGGCCCCTTCACGCTCTTCGCGCCCAGCGATGATGCGTTCAGCCGCATGCCACCCGGGGCACTCGACCAATTGAGCCTGCCGGCGAACAAGGCCGCGCTGGCGACGATCCTCAAATATCATGTCGTATCGGGCAAGGTGACGGCCGACCAGCTCAAGGCGCAGATCGCCGCCGGCAACGGCAAGGCGACCCTCACCACGCTGGCGGGTCAGCCGCTGACCGCGCAACTCGGCCCTAATGGCAACATCATGCTGACCGATGTGAATGGCCAGAAGGCCTATGTCGACAAGGCGGACGTGAACGCGACCAACGGCATCGTTCACCTGACCAACGGCATCAGCATTCCCAAGATCGGCTGATGGCCGGACGGGAATGGTCAGGGAAAGGCGGGGCTGCGGCTCCGCCTTTTTCACGGTCCCCTGCCCTCATATGCTCCAGCGCCGGGCTGCGGCGTCATCGCTGCCCCGCGCGTCGACCCAGCGAGGTTCGCCATTCCGGGTTTCCCGCTTCCAGAACGGCGCATCGGTCTTCAATCGATCGATCAGATAGGCACAGGCCTCCAACGCTTCGCCGCGATGCGCGGCGGCCGCCGCGACGAAGACAATGCGTTCGCCAGGCCGCATCGGCCCGACCCGGTGGACGACCGTCGCCGCGTCCAACGACCAGCGTTCGACCGCCGCCTGCGCGATGCGCGTCAGCGCCGCCTCGGTCGCGCCGGGATAGTGTTCGAGTTCGAGCTGGTCGACGCCGTCATCCGCCCGGACCAGCCCGCAAAACGTGGCGACGCCCCCCACCCCCGCGACCTCGGCCCGCGTCATTTCCTGGGCCAGGTCGATCGATTCAGCGGTGACGACGATGCGGATCATCCGCCGGTGACCGGCGGAAAGATCGCGACCTCACGCGCGCCGGCGATCGGCGCGTCCAGATCGACAAAGGCCTGATCCACCGCCGCGCGCAGGCGGCCGCGCTCGGAAAAGGCCTCGGCATAGCCGCCGCCCCGCTCCGCCAGCCAATCGACCAGATTGCCCACCGTGTGCACCGCCTCCGGCGCCACGACCCGTTCCTCCGCCAGCCCGATCCGTTCACGGACCCAGGCAAAATACAGGATGGTCAGCATGATCGATCAGCTGTCCATATGCTTGAGGCCGACACGCAGATAGTCCCAGCCGGTAATCAGCGTCAGGACCGCCGCCCCCCAGAGCGAGATGAGCGCCAGCGTCCCGATCCATGGCCAGAGCGGCAACGCCCCCGCCAGAATCAACCCGCCAAGCGCGACCAGTTGCAGTGTCGTCTTCCACTTGGCCAGCCGCGAGACGGGCACCGATACCTGCAACTGCGCCAGGAACTCGCGCAGTCCCGAAACCGCGATCTCGCGCAACAGGATGATCAGGCCTGCGATCACGCTGAACCCGCTGATGACCTGGACCGCGACCAGGATCAGGATGACCGAGGCCACCATGATCTTGTCCGCGATGGGATCAAGAAAGATGCCCAGTTTCGACACCGTGCCCTTGGCACGCGCCAGATAGCCGTCGAAATAATCGGTGATGCCCATCAGGCAGTACAGGGCGAAGGCAATGCCATAGCCCCATTCCCAGCGCGGTTCCCACAACAGCCCGACCAGGAGGGGCACAGCCAGAATGCGCGAGAGCGTCAACAGGTTGGGCAGCGTCAGCATAACGCCTTCTAACGAGAAGCCCGGCCAGCACAAACCGCTTTAAGCGGTTGGCGATGGGCACCCGCATCGTTATGTTACGGTCATCCTGTTGCCACGATCGGGCCAATTACCGTTATGCTTAACGCCCTCGGGCTCCTGAAGCGGCACCGGTTCCTGCCGCTTTTCTCCACCCAGTTTCTCGGCGCCTTCAACGACAATCTGTTCAAGACGTCGATGGTGCTGTTCGCCACCTATACGATCTTCACCGATCCCCATGCGGAAGCGATCTTCAACGCGGTGGCCACCTTCGCGTCGATCGTGCCCTTCGTCCTGTTGTCCGCCCTGTCCGGGCAGTTGGCCGACAGCCAGGACAAGGCGCGGATCATCCGCGTGGTCAAGACCGCCGAGATCGGCATCATGATCGTCGGCGCCAGCGGCCTGATGATCGCCAAGGCTGGCTATACCAGCCTCGGCCTTGCGCTGATGCTGGGCACGGTCCTGGCGCTGGGCGTTCACTCGACCTTTTTCGGGCCGATCAAATATGCGATCCTGCCCCAGCATCTGGAGCCCCAGGATATCCTCGGCGGCACCGGACTGGTCGAGGCGGGAACCTATCTGGCGATCCTGCTGGGCACGGTCGCCGCCGGGTGGATTCCGATCGAGGCCTCGGCGATCTGCGTGCTGGTCGTCGCGGCGATCGGCTGGATCACCGCGCGGCAGGTCCCGCCCGCCCCGCGCGAAGGGCCCCCGCTCAAGCTCAACTATAATCCCTTCACCGCGTCGTGGCGGCTGATCGCCGCGACGCTGCATATCCGTCGCCTGTTCCTGGCGATCGTCGCAATCAGCTTCTTCTGGACGATCGGCGCGGTGCTCATCATCATCTTCCCGCCGCTGGTGAAGAATGTCCTGACCGCCGACAAGGAAGTCGCCAGCCTCGCCATCGCGATCTTCTCGGTCGGCGTGGCCATCGGTTCGGTCGTCATCAACACGATGCTGAAGGGACAGATTTCGGCGCGCTATTCGCCGATCTCGGTCATCGCCATGGGCGCGTTCGTCGTCCTGTTCTCGGTGCTGTGTCGCAACTGGACGCCCGCCCCCGCCGGGATGCTCTACAGCTGGCAGGCCTTCATGGCGGAACCGCGCGCGATCGGTATCCTGGCGACGCTGCTGGCGATCGCGACGACGGGCGGCATGTTCGTGGTACCGCTCTACGCCTTCCTGACGACCACGGTGGAAAAGGATCAGACCGCGCGAACGGTCGCGGCGAACAATATCGTCAATTGCTTCGCGATGGTGATCGGCTCGGGCATGGTCTTCGCGATCAGCGCTGCGGGGGTCACGCCCCAGAATATGCTGTTCGTCGTCGCGGCCATGTGCCTGATTTCGGCGTGGCTGGCGTTGCGCCTGCACCGCGCCTGCGACAATGAATGCCCGGCGGCGGGCTGAACGCCGCGCACTTTAAGGATGGTCGAAATCGTACGCCAAGGGTTCGCTCCGGCTAACGGCGGGGTGACATCCCAACGTCGGCAACGGTCCCGGTTGGGATCGAATTTTGGGAATCGCTGGCAGTGGACCTCAGATGCTATCGATGGAGCGAAGCGACGGCAGGGGGATCGAATGCCTACGGCTCACCTTATGTTCGGCTTCTTAGGGTCGGGAAAAACGACGCTAGCCAAGCGTCTTGAGCTTGAACATAGCGCCGTACGTTTCACGCCTGACGAATGGATGGCACGCCTGTTTGGTGAAGACCCGCCCGCTGACACGTTTCAGCATAGGGCAGCGGCTATTCGCGACATCATGCAGCCTATCTGGGTTCGTTGCCTCTCGCTGGGGCTCGACGTTATTCTCGATTACGGTTTTTGGTCTCGGGCGGAGCGAGATCGAGTGCGGGAGGTGGTCGCGGACATGGGGGCAACCTCTGTGTTGTGGGCTGTAAGCTGCTCCGATGCCGAGGCCCGAAAGCGTATCGCCCTCAGGAACGAGGCCGCTCACCGAAGCCTGTATATTGCCCCTGCCACCTTTGACCTGCTCAAGGCGCGGGTTTAGCCGTTGGACATGGACGAGCCGCACGCGGTGATGTGAGCATACCGGCGCCGCTTTCCCGAATGGGAACGGCCAGTGAGACAGCCGAGGCATTCTCACAAGGGTGGAGTTTTGGGAATGGGGCGCTCCCATGGGGTGCGCCCCATCCATATAGCTGCGTGGTTACAGCACGCCGATATTGCGCAACCATTGCTCAACCTGCCCCGGCCATTCCCTTGTGATCGGAGCAGCGGTCGGCCGCATTCCGAACGCATGTCCTCCCTTAGCGTAGAGGCGCATGTCAACCGGCACACCTGCGTCGTTGAGCGCCAAGGCGTAGGCTATTGGCTCTCTAACCGGGTCAACAGGATCATTCATGGCATGAATGATTAAGGTCGGCGGTGCCTTTGGGTTGATCTTTACCCATGGCGCGAGTTGGAGTGCGTTTTCGCCCTTTTTGTAGTCGAGTACGCGAGCGGTGTAAGCAACGATCGCGAAGTCAGGACGTGGCGACACCCGATCGGCTGCATCCCGGATAGGATATGTTCTTTCGTAATCGTTGCTCATATTCGTTACGAGGTACGCTCCGGCCGAAAAACCGATGACACCAATCTTGTTCGGATCAATTCCATAGGACGCGGCCTGGCTACGCAATAGGCCCATGGCGCGTTGGGCGTCTTCTAGGGTCAGGACTCGTTGATCACAGCCAGAAGATGACGGTTGCAGCGAGCGCGATGGCGGAGAGGAAGACGGTCGGGCACCGATCGTAGCGGGTGGCGACGCGGCGCCAGTCCTTCAGGCGTCCG
>NZ_JAVSCQ010000023.1:0-59096 GCF_040560405.1 Facivitalis istanbulensis | reverse complement strand
GGGGTGGGGCCTCGGCCCCACCCCGGCATACACCATCATCTACACCGGGAATTTACACCACGACCGCGGACGCTAACCCTTCCCATCGCGCGGCAACGCTTCCCAAACCGCCCGACGCGGTGCCGGGCGATATGATCGAACCGGTCGTTCCGGTGGAATTCTTCGTGCGATAACGGAGCAATCGGCGCCGCCTCCGCCTGTCGGGTGCGGCCGTGCCTCTCCCATCAGCGATCACAGAACCGATCACAGTAACCACTCTAACCGTTTTCACCGGCCAGCCTCGACCCTCTATGCAGACGCCGAGATCAACGGCAGTCCAAAGGGGGTTTATGTCGATTGCACCTGTTTCCCTGTTTGCGATGATGGCGGCGCTCGTGTCGCCATCATCGCAAACGGATCATCCGAAACCTGCTCCGGCGGCCAAGGCTGCCGCGCAGGATTCTCCCGCAGCGGCGATGGGGCGGCCCGGCGGGATGACCAATCGCGACTGGTGGCCCAGCCGCCTTGACCTGACCGCGCTCCGCCAGCATGAGGACACGCGCGCCAATCCTTATGGCGCGGACTATGATTATGTGAAGGAATTCAACAGTCTGGACCTCGCCGCGGTCAAGGCTGACATTCGCCGCGTGCTGCACACGTCGCAGCCCTGGTGGCCGGCCGATTATGGCAATTACGGACCCTTCTTCATCCGCATGGCCTGGCACAGCGCGGGGACCTATCGCGCGGGCGACGGCCGGGGCGGTTCGGACGGTGGCGAGCAGCGGTTCGATCCGCTGAATAGCTGGCCCGACAATGTCAGCCTGGACAAGGCGCGGCGACTCGTGTGGCCGATCAAGCAGAAATATGGCCGCAAGCTGAGCTGGGGCGACCTGATGGTCCTCAGCGGCAATGTCGCGCTGGAGGATATGGGCTTCAAGACGGTCGGCTTCGCCGGCGGTCGTGTCGACGCATGGCAGCCGGATGTCGTCTTCTGGGGCCCTGAGCTCAAGATGATGGGCAGCGAGCGCACCAATCCGGACGGGACGCTCAAGGGGCCGCTGGCCGCTACCACCATGGGCCTCATCTATGTCAACCCGGAAGGACCGGGCGGCAATCACGATCCGATCGGCGCTGCCGCCGATATCCGTCGCGCCTTTGGCAACATGGCGATGGACGACGAGGAGACGCTGGCGCTGATCGCGGGCGGGCATACTTTCGGCAAGGCGCATGGCGCGCATCCCGCGGACAAGTGTCTGGGGGCCGCGCCGACGGTCGGCGCGATCGAGCAGCAGGGCCTGGGCTGGGCCAACAAGTGCGGCAAGGGCAATGCCGAGGACACGATCACCTCGGGCCTGGAAGGCGCCTGGTCGGCGGAGCCGACCAAGTTCACCACCCAGTATATCGACAATCTGCTCAATTATGACTGGGTGAAGGTCAAGAGCCCGGCGGGCGCGACCCAGTGGGTTCCGCCGGGCGGTGCCGCCGCGAATCTGGTGCCCGACGCGCATGTGCCGGGCCTGCGTCACGCGCCGATCATGTTCACCACCGACATCGCGCTGAAGGACGATCCCGGCTTCCACAAGATCCTGGTCAGCTGGCAGAAGAATCCCGAGCTGTTCAGCAAGGCCTTCGCCCGCGCCTGGTTCAAGCTGACCCATCGCGATCTCGGCCCGCGCGCCCGCTATCTGGGCAATGAGGTGCCGAGCGAGACCTATAAGTGGCAGGATCCGCTGCCCGCCGCGAGCTTCGCGCCGATCGGCGAGGAGGATCAGGCCCGGTTGAAGACGATGGTCCTGGGCTCGGGCCTGTCGGGTCCGGCGCTGATCCGTGCCGCCTGGGCGTCGGCCTCGACCTTCCGCAGCACCGATATGCGCGGTGGGGCGAATGGCGCGCGGGTGCGGCTCGATCCGCAGCAGGGCTGGGCGGTCAACGATCCGGCCGAGCTGAAGATGGTGCTCGCCAAGCTGGACGCGGTCCGCCAGGACTTCGCGAAGAGCGGGCGGCAGGTGTCGATGGCCGACCTGATCGTGCTGGGCGGCAATGCGGCGGTCGAGCAGGCGGCGCAGCGCGGCGGCATGGCCGTGCACATCCCGTTCCGGCCCGGTCGCGTCGACGCGGTGCAGGCGCAGACGGATGTCGCGTCCTTCGCGCGTCTGGAGCCGGTCGCCGATGGCTTCCGTAACTATTACGGACCCAAGGCGGAGGTCAGCGGCCCCGTGGCGTTGGTCGACAAGGCCGATTCGCTCGACCTGACCGTGCCCGAGATGACCGTGCTGGTCGGCGGGATGCGCGTGCTCGGCGCGAACAGCGGCGGGTCGAAGAATGGCGTGCTGACCACCCGGCCGGGAACGCTCAGCAACGATTTCTTCGTCAATCTGCTGACGATGGATACGGTGTGGAGCAAGGCGGCGACGCCGGGCCTGTATGAGGGCAAGGATCGCGCGACGGGGGCGGCCCGCTGGACCGCGACGCCGGTCGACCTGATCTTCGGTTCCAATTCCGAACTGCGCGCGGTGGCGGAGGTCTATGCCTCCGACGACGCCAAGCAGAAGTTCGTGACCGATTTCGTCGCCGCCTGGACGAAGGTGATGAACGCGGATCGCTTCTGATCCCGGACGGCCCGGCGGGTCCATCCCGCCGGGCCGTGACGGGGATGTCAGCGTCGCCGTGACGTCGTTCGCGACCGGGTCGCCTCCGTTCGGGGCGGCTCGGTCGATTCCACCAGTTCGACGACCTCGAACGCATAGCCCGCCCAACCGCGCTGGCGCACCGCCTCGGCCATGGCGGCATCCTTGCTACCCGCGTCCTTGCGCGACTTGGCATGGCCCCAGAACACCTCGGTGCGTCCATCGCCCAGGTCGGCGACGATCCGCCAATAATGGGTGAAGGGCGCGGCGGTCGGGCCGATCGTCTTCACATAGCCGTCCGCCATGGTCGCGGTCAGGTAGCGGGTCTTGCGTGCCATGCCCGCTGATAGCGCGAAACCGCGCGGTGCGGCATCGCCTTGACGGCCCCGCGCAAATCTTTCAGTCAGTTCGCGGCCGGAATATTCCGGCCATGATCGCGCCGGTTCTCCCCATAAAGGAGATGAAATGGGAACGCGGTGAGGGGAGGCGACTTCCCGAATCCGGGGCTGTCCCTGCAACTGTAAGCGGTGAGCGGATGAACGGGGGACGGTGAATGCCGTCCCGGCCACTGGCGCAAGCTGGGAAGGCGTTCAGCCCGTGTCGACCCGTGAGCCAGGAGACCTGCCGGCGTCAGGTCGCTCATGCCCGGCCCAGGGGGTGGTCGAGGCTAGGTCTTTTCCGACGAGCGACGCCCAAGGTGGCGGAGGCGCATGGGGGGCCATGGCGAGTGCGGAAAATCGCGTCGATCGTGCGCATGGCACCCGGCTGTCCGGCGACGGACGGAAGGCACTCGGCTTGTTCGCGACAAGACGCTATAGGCATTAAAATGATATATCATAACATTATCAGCGCGGTTCCGTTGAGGCTGTGCGGAGGACTTGCGCTGGCGCTGGGCGCCGGCGTGCCGGGGACGGCAGCGGTGGCGGTCCAGCCGCACGATGATCGCGCGGGCGAGACGCAGCGCGCGGAGAGCGGTCAGGGCGACGGCACGATCCTGGTGATCGGCGCGCGTGAGAAGCAGGCGATGGACCAGCCCAATGCGACCGCCAGCCGCCTGGGGCTGACCCCGCTGGAAACGCCCGCCAGCATCGCGTCGCTCGACGGAGCGATGATCCGCGCGCGTGGCGACCAGTCGATCGTCGAGGCGACGACCCGCGCCCCGGGCCTGTCGAGCGTCGCCAATCCGGGCAATGGCGGCACCGCGCTGGCGGCGCGCGGCTTTTCCGGCCAGGGGTCGGTGCTGCAACTGATCGACGGGGTGCGACTGTTCCCGGCGGCGGGAACGATCACCTTCCCGACCGATCCGTGGATGATCGAGCGGATCGACGTGCTGAGCGGTCCGGCGTCGGTGCTGTACGGCCAGGGCGCGCTGGGCGGCGCGGTCAATGTCGTGATGCGCAAGCCCGACACGGAGCGTATCGAAGGGCAGGCCGAGATCGGCTATGGCGCGCAGGACAGTTTCCGCGCGGCGGCGGGCATCGGCGGTCCGGCGAGCGAAAGCCTGGCCTATCGGTTCGACGCCAGTTACCGGCGGTCGGACGGCTATGTCGACCGGGGCGGTTCGCGCAGCTTCGCCCTGTCGGGCACGCTGCGCTGGACCCCGGACCCCACATTGGTGGTGACGCTGCGAGGCGATCATGGCAACCAGCGGCCGACCGGCTCTTTCGGTACACCCTTGATCGACGGCCGGCTGGACCTGCGGGTGCGCGACCGGAACTATAATGTCGAGGATGCGCGGATGCGCTTCGTCGACGATCGCGCCTCGCTCCAGATCGACTGGACGCCGAGCAGCGCGATCAGCGTGTCCAACCTGGCCTATTACCTGACCAGCGATCGCTTCTGGCGCAATCTGGAAAGCTATTGCTGGGTCGCGCGGACCGGACAGTGCGCGGACGGGTCGGCGGGGACGCCCGGCACGGTCCGGCGGAGCAGCAATTACGGCATTCGCCACGACCAGCAGCAATGGGGCGATCAGGCGAGCGTGACGTGGCGCAGCGGTCTGGCACCGGGGATCACCAATGCGCTGGTCCTGGGCATCGACGCCAATCTGGTGCGCTTCACGCATGAGAATGATTTCGGATCGGATGCGCAGGTCGACGCGGTCGATCCCTTCGCCTTCGCGCCCGGCCGTTTCCTGGATACGCAGGGAATCGCGCCGCGTTATCGCACCCGCACCACCGCGCTGGCCGTGTTTGCCGAGGACCGGGTGGCGCTGGGCCGGCACTGGTCGGTGGTCGGCGGTTTCCGCTATGAGGAGGATGAGGTGCGGCGCTGGGCGATCAGCTATCCCGGCGGCACGCGGACCGATCGGTTCGCCTTTGAAAAGACGTTCCGCAACGCGACCTGGCGTGTCGGCACCGTCTATCAGCCGAGCGCGACCCTGTCCTTCTACGGCCAATATGCCACGGGCGTCGATCCGCTCGCGACGCTGACCACCGTGGCGACGGGCCAGGTCTCGTTCGGCAATGCGCGCGGCCATCAGGTCGAGGCGGGGGCCAAATGGCTGTTCCTGAACGGCCATGGCAGCGCGACGCTGGCCGCGTATCGCATCGTCAAGACCGGCCTGCTGGCGCAGCGCACCCTGTCCAGCCCGATCGAGCAGGTCGGCCAGCGATCGGCGCAGGGGATCGAGGCGGCGGTGGCGCTCGACCTGCCGCAGGGTTTCGGCATCGACGCCAACGGCACGGTGCTGGATGCGCGGTTCGATGATTTCCGATCGGGCGGTACGGACTTTACCGGTCGGACTCCACCCAACGTGCCCGAGACGCTGGGCAATCTCTGGCTGCGCTGGGATGCGACGCCGGCGGTGCAGGCGCGTGCCGGGCTGCGCTATGTCGGCCCGCGCTTCTCGGACAATGGCGATGCCTTTCGCATTCCCGGTTATGCGACGGTGGATGCCAGCCTGTCCTATGCGTTGAGCCCGCGTCTGGCCCTCGACCTGCGCCTCTATAATGTGTTCGACAAGGCCTATGCCGTGACCGCCTATGGCGACCAGCAATGGTTGCTGGGACGGCCGCGTTCGCTCGACGTGGCGTTGCGTGCGGGGTTCTGACCGGCGCCGGGGCCGCGCCGTCCTGCGCTACGTCTTCCTGACTCATCGCTGGGCGGGCATCCTGGCGTGCCTGCTCTTCGCCATGTGGTTCGCCTCCGGGCTGGTGATGCTCTACGTTC
Organism: Facivitalis istanbulensis; assembly: GCF_040560405.1. Lineage (NCBI taxonomy): Bacteria > Pseudomonadati > Pseudomonadota > Alphaproteobacteria > Sphingomonadales > Sphingomonadaceae > Facivitalis > Facivitalis istanbulensis. The sequence goes on along the minus strand of NZ_JAVSCQ010000023.1, from coordinate 53,319 downwards.
CTTATCCCGCGCTGCCCGCGGCCCAGATCTGGGCGGGGGCAGCACCGATCGACTGGGCGCGGGTACGCTATCGACCCGAGGGCACGGCACGGCGGATCACGCTGGCGATGCGCGGGGCCGCGCCGGTGTGGTGGGTCGAGGACCGGGATGGCGCGACCCGTATCCTGTCCGCCGAGACGGGCCTTGCGCCCGCGCCGGTCGATTCGGCGCATGCACGGGGCGTCGCCGCCCGCTTCGGTGGCGCGCCCGTCCGCGCGGTCGAGCGGATCGCGGACGACCAATGGACGGTCGCGGGTGGCTTCGACCGGCATCGCCCGCTGTGGAAGGCGAGCCTGGCCGATGCCGCCGCGACCGACCTCTATATCTCCAGCCTGACCGGGCAGCCGGTGCAGCGCACGACGCGCGGGCAGCGTTTCTGGAACTGGCTGGGATCGGTGCCGCACTGGCTCTATCCCACCATCCTGCGCCGCGATCAGTCCGCATGGCGGCAGGTCGTGATCTGGGTCTCCGGCCCATGTATCGCGGTGGCGTTGACCGGACTGTGGATCGGCATCCTGCGTATGCGCCCCGGGCGGCGGCGGTATCGCGGCGGGCGCATGACGCCCTATCATGGCTGGATGCTGTGGCATCATGTCAGCGGGCTGCTGGGCGGGGTGATGCTGACGACCTGGATCGTCAGCGGCTGGCTGTCGGTCGATCCGGGACGGTTCTTTGCCGGAACCAAGGCACCGGCCGCGGCGACTCAGACCTATGCCGGGGCGGTCGCGGTGCCGGGCGGGCTGGACCGGCTGGCGGCGCTCGCCCCGCACGCGCGCAGTGTCGAATGGACCGGCGATGCGGGGCGGCAGCGGGTCGCGATCGACCGGGTTTCCACTCACCCGCGCTGGCTGGACGCGCAGGCGCTGCGTCCGGCCCGGTCCGATCCGGGGATGATCGCGCGGGCGGCCGCCGTGCTGGTGCCCGGCGGCGATGTGGTTGGGGTCGAGCGCCTCGCCGTGCCGGATTTCTACTGGTCCGGGGCTCTGCCGGTCCTGCGGCTGCGCTTCGACGATGCGGCGCGGACCTGGCTTTATGTCGATCCGATGAGCGGCGCGCTGGTCGAGCGGCAGGATCGCGTGCGGCGCGCCTATCGCTGGGTCTATACGCTGCTCCACACCTGGAACTGGCCATGGCTTGTCCAGCGTCGCCCGGCCTGGGACGCCTGGATGTGGGTCTGGTCGCTGGCCGGGCTGGTCATGTCGGCCAGCGGGGTGGTGATCGGTTGGCGGCGGTTGCGTCGTTCCGCGCGCACCGGCGGGTGAAAACATCGCCGCCGGGGTTGGCGCGCATGGGGTCCACCGCTTAGATGGGCCCCATGTGGCAACTCTACCAATTCCCGCTCTGTCCCTTTTCGCGCAAGGTTCGTCTGCTGCTGGGTGAAAAGGGCGTCGGGTACGAATTGGTGCGCGAGTCGCCCTGGCACCGGCGCGACGAGTTTCTCGACATGAACCCGGCGGGCCAGACGCCGGTGATGGTCGATGAGGAACGCGGCGTCCTGCTGGTCGATTCGATGGCGATCTGCGAGTTTTTCGAGGAGACGGTCGAGAAATCGGCGATGATCAACGGCACCGCCGTCGGCCGCGCCGAGATCCGGCGGCTGGTGACGTGGTTCGACACGCATTTCTATCAGGACGTGACCGGCCCGCTGCTGCACGAACGGATGGTCAAGCGCGTCGCGCGCACCGGCAGCCCGGATGCCAAGGGTCTGCGCGAGGCGATGAAGGCGGCGGTCGGGCATCTCGATTATACCGATTATCTGCTCGATCATCGCAACTGGCTGGGCGGGGCGACGATGAGTCTGGCCGATCTGGCGGCGGCGGCGCAGATTTCGGTCGCCGATTATCTGGGCGGCATCGACTGGAAGGGACATGAGCAGACCGCGCGCTGGTATCGCGGGCTGAAGAGCCGTCCTTCCTTTCGCCCGCTGCTGTCAGAGCGAATGGAGATGGTCACGCCGCCCTCGCATTACGACAATGTCGACTTCTGACACTCCTGCGCCGGGGCCGATCGGGATCGACGATTTCCTGGCGGTCGATATCCGCGTCGGCACGATCATCGCCGCCGCGCCGTTCCCGGAAGCACGCAAGCCCGCGATCAGGCTGACCATCGATTTCGGCGATGCGATCGGGATCAAGCGCTCGTCGGCGCAGATCACCCGGCATTACACGCCCGAAACGCTGGTCGGGCGACAGGTCGCGGCGGTGGTCAATTTCCCGCCGCGCCAGATCGGCCCGATGATGTCCGAGGTGCTGACGCTGGGCTTGCCCGACGCCGTGGGGGAGGTTGTGCTGATCGCCCCCGACCGGGCGGTGCCCAATGGCGGGCGCCTGTTCTAACCGCATTCCTCCCCAGGCCGGGGAGGCGCGTTACCGGCGGAACGCTGCGTCGAGCAGGCGGGCGAGGCGCAGGCCGCCGCGCTTGATCTGCTCGCGTTCGACCGGGGCCATCGCCGCGATGGCGGCTTCGTCCATATGCATATGCGCGGGCGTCGGGCGGCAGGCGTCGCCCACCATGGCGGCGGCATAGGCGCGCTTGGCGATTGCCCAGTTCTCGCGGCTCCAGGCCATGACGTCGCCCGCCGCCTCGCGCCGCCGCTCGACCGCCGGATAGCGGCGCACCATCGAGGGCGGGGTGGAGATGGCGCGCTCGGCGAGCAGCCCGTCCCACACCGAATGCAGGTTCAGGCGCGGCGTGGCGTAGATGCCGTAATCGACATGCGTGTCGTTGCCGCCCTTGTCGCCCTTGTCCCCGGCGTGCAGCGGCTGGTGCAGGTCGCCGACGAAATGGGTGAGAAAGGCGAGCGCCATCAGCCGGTCCCTGGCGCTTGCGCGCGGGTTATGGAGCAGCGCCTGTTGCGCCGGAATCTGTGCCGACACGCAATCGCCCCGGTCACAGGCGGGCGGCAGGTGGAAGGGCTGGCAGATGTCCACATTCTGATAATGCCAGACATAGGCATAGCCGAAGCGCGATTTGCCCGTCGCGTCCTTGATGGGCTTGATGCAATCGGGCCAGACGCTGGCCTCCTCGATCGTGCGCACCGGACAGGTCGGCGTGTCGAGCCGGGCCTGGGCGCGCAGCAATTGCCGGATCCCGGCGCGGGTGTGCGGGGTGATGTTGGCCCAGGCGATCGCGGCAACCGTGCGGTGGCCATAATCCCAATAAGCGGCGGCGGGAGAGGCGACGACCAGCGCCGCGATCATCGCCAGGACAAGGCGCAAAGACTTCATGGGAAAGGCTTTATCCTTCGTCGGCGTAAATCGCCACCAGGCGTTCGCCCTGCGCGGTGACGCGGCCGCGATACATGCCCGCCGTGGTCATGCTCCAGCCGATCCGGCCGTCGGGCGCGGCGACGATGGTGCCGCCGGTGCCGCCCAGCGCCTTCACCTCGGCGAGGACGGCCTCGGCGGCGGTCTGGATATCCTCGCCGGTCAGGCGGCAGCGGGCGGCGATCTCATGCCCCACGCCGACGCGGATGAAGACCTCGCCCGACCCGGTGCAGGACACCGCACAGGCGCGATCGTCGGCATAGGTGCCCGCGCCGATCAGCGGCGAGTCGCCGATCCGGCCCCAGCGCTTGCCCGTCACGCCGCCGGTCGAGGTGGCGGCGGCGACATGCCCCGCCTGGTCGCGGGCGACCGCGCCGACCGTGCCATATTTCATGTCGCTGTCGAACGCATCGGCATCACCCGACAGCAATTCGTCGAGCTGGCGGCGGCGCTCGTCGGTGTGGAACCAGGCGGCGTCGGCCTGTTCCAGCCCCTGTTCGACCGAGAAGCGATCCGCGCCCGCGCCCGCCAGCAGGACATGCGGGCTGGCCGTCATCACCGCGCGGGCGAGCGAGACGGGGTGCCGCGTGGCCGAAACCCCCGCCACCGATCCGGCGCGCCGATCGCGCCCATCCATGATCGCGGCGTCGAGTTCGTTGCGTCCCTCGCGCGTGAAACAGGCGCCGCGCCCGGCATTGAAGTGCGGGTCGTCCTCCAGCACGCGCACCGCGGCCTCCACCGCGTCGAGCGCCGAACCGCCCGCCGCCAGCACCGTTTCGCCGGCGGTCAGCGCCGCGTCCAGCCCGGCGCGCGCGCCCGCATCCTGTTCGGGGGTCAGGACGTCGCGGGTGATCCGGCCCGCGCCGCCATGCAGGACCAGCGACCAGGATGCGGTCATGGGGAAAGCTCCGAAATCAGAAGGGATAATCGCGCGCGTCCCTATCAGATCGCGCGCGGGGCGACAGCCCTGGGCCGCAATCCGATCAGGGGGCGCGCCCAGGCGATCCGCTGCCCGATCGCATAGAACAGCCAGCAGCCCGTCACCGTCGCCGCGATCAGGACCAGCGCGTCGCACCAGAGCGGCCATCCGGCGGACCGCAGCGCGAAGGCGACCAGCACGATGATCGTCTGGTGGATCAGGTAGAAGGGGAAGACCGCTTCGGTCAGCGTCCTGCGCCATGGATGATCGCGGTTCCAATGGCGTTCGGCCAGCCCGATCAGCGCGACGATCGCCATCCATCCCTGCACCGCGCGGGCACCCGCGAACAGGGTGCCCATCGGCGCGGGGGCCCCAGCCAGCCCCGGCCAGCGCAGCTCCAGTCCCGCCGCCACCGCATAGCAGCCCAGCGCGACCAGCCCGGCCGGGATCCACCAGCGCTGGAACTGGTCCAGCACCCGCTTCGATCCCGCCATGCCGAAGCCGAAGAGCAGCGCGGGCAGGTAGATCGCATGCGCCAGCTTGTCATCGATCAGGCCATGCGTCTCCTGCCCGCCGGGGAACAGGCGGATATCGACCAGCAGCAGCCACAGCGTCGGCAGGATCAGGCCGCCCCAGCCGCCGAGCACCCGGTCGAACAGCCGCTGCGCCGCCGCGCCCCAGCGCGCGCCCAGGGCCAGCATCGCCGCCACGGCCATCGTGTAGGTCCAGAGATAGGCGACGAACCACAAATGATTCCAGGCCGGGCTGGGCACCACCCCGCCGATCAGCCGAAAGGCGAGCCAGTCCTGCGTCCAGAAGGTCCAGTAGGACCCCAAATAGCCATATTTGCTCGCCAGCTCGGCCCAGATCTGGGGCGGCACCAGCACCGTGATGCCGAAGGCCAATGGCACGAGCAGCCGGAGGCTGCGTCCGCGCACGAAGCTGATGATCGTGGGATGCCGCACCGCCAGTGCGCGCGTGGCGTAGCCGGAGACCACGAAGAGCAGCATCAGCCGCCAGGGATTGCTGGCCAGCATCGGCACCACCACCCAGGGCAGCCTAGCGAGCTGCACATGATAGCCCCAGGGCACGAAGACCATGCCGACATGGTACAGAATCAGGATCGCGAACGCACAGATGCGCAGCCAGTCGAGGCCGTAATGGCGGGGGATGGGGGAGGCGGCGGTCATGAACAGGCTGTCTGGTACAGCACTGACTTTGAACCGCAACTCGCTGCGCGTATATGGGGCCCATGTCCATTCGTCCCTGGCGAGACATCGTCCGCCGCCAAAGCCGTCAGATCATGGTGGGCAATGTGCCCGTGGGTGGTGACGCCCCCGTCACCGTGCAGACCATGACCAACACCCCGACCAGCGATGCGGTGGCCACGCTCGACCAGATCCGCCGCTGCGAAGAGGCGGGGGCGGACATCATCCGCGTTTCATGTCCCGACACCGATTCGACGGCGGCGCTGGCCAAGATCACCCGGGCGGCGCGCGTTCCGATCGTCGCCGACATCCATTTCCACTATAAGCGCGCGCTGGAGGCGGCGGATGCGGGCGCGGCGTGCCTGCGCATCAATCCGGGCAATATCGGGTCGTCGGAGCGAGTCGCCGAGGTGGTGCGCGCCGCCAAGGCCAATGGCTGTGCGATCCGCATCGGCGTGAATGCGGGCAGCCTGGAAAAGGACCTGCTCGAAAAATATGGCGAGCCGTGCCCCGACGCGCTGGTCGAAAGCGCGCTCGACCATATCAAGCTGCTTCAGGACCACGACTTCCACGAATATAAGGTCGCGGTGAAGGCGTCCGACGTGTTCCTGGCGGTGGCGGCCTATCAGGGGCTGGCCGAGGCGACCGACTGCCCGCTGCATCTGGGGATCACCGAGGCGGGTGGCCTGATCGGCGGGACGGTCAAGTCCTCGATCGGCATCGGCTCGCTGCTGTGGTTCGGGATCGGCGATACGATCCGCGTCTCGCTCTCGGCCGAGCCGGAGGAAGAGGTCCGCGTCGGCTTCGAGATCCTGAAGGGGCTGGGCATCCGCAATCGCGGCGTGCGCGTCGTGTCCTGCCCGTCCTGCGCGCGGCAGGGCTTCGACGTGATCCGCACCGTGCAGGTGCTGGAGGAACGGCTCCAGCATATCCGCACGCCCATGTCGCTGTCGGTGCTGGGCTGCGTCGTCAACGGTCCCGGCGAAGCGCGGGAGACTGATATCGGCCTGACCGGCGGCGGCAATGGCAAGCACATGGTCTATCTGTCGGGCCTGACCGATCACACGGTCGAGGATGCCGACATGGTCGAGCATATCGTCAAGCTGGTCGAAGCCAGGGCGGCGGAGATCGAAGCGGCCGACACGGCCAAGGCGATCGCGGCGGAATAAGCGCCGTCCGCCGCCGATGCGGATTCTTCGGCGGGGGCGGGATCGGTCTTCCGGTCATCCCTCGCACCGAGTCGGGGCGGGGGGCACATCGGCATTCCATGGGCCGCGCTGGCGGGCGACCGGACCTGTTCGGGTCAGGTCAGGGCGATGACCGCGTCCACCTCGACGGCCGCCCCCAGCGGCAGGACCGGCACGCCGACGGCCGAGCGCGCATGACGGCCCGCTTCGCCGAACAGCGCCACCATCAGTTCCGAGGCACCGTTGGCGACCTTGGGCTGGTCGGTGAAGTCCGCCGCCGAGTTGACGAACACGCCCAGCTTCACGATTTGGCCGACGCGTGACAGGTCGCCGTTCAGATATTTCTTGATCTGCGCCACCAGCATCAGGCCGCACGCCTGCGCCGCCTTCTGCCCATCCTCCAGCGACACGCCGTCGCCCAGCCGCCCGGTGACGAGCTGGCCATCGACGAAGGGCAACTGGCCCGAGATATGGAGCAGGCCGCCCGCCTCGACGACGGGGACATAGGCGGCGACGGGGGCGGCAGCCTCCGGCAGGGTGAGGCCGAGCTGCTCGAGCGCGCGATCGATATGCGTGGTCATGGACGCAGACATGGCGCGGGCTCGCCCATTGGGTCAAGAGGGCGCGCCGGATCGGGATGCGGGTCAGGCCGCGGCGGGGCGTCCATCGGCAAAACGCGCCGCGATCCAGTCCTGCGCGCGGCGCCAATCGTCGATCCGCGCATGGGCGTCCGGCGCGGGCGGCACATGCGGGGCCATGTCGGGTTCCGACACCATGTGCAGGCGGTGGACCTGCGGCGCGTGCGCGGCGACCGAACTGTGATGTTGCGGCAGGTCGTCGACGAAGACCGTGACGGGGTTGCCATGATCCGCCACCAGCCGCGCCACCGGCTTGCCCTTGCCGCCGCTGTTGCACTGGACCCGGTGCGCGATGCCGAAGCGCGCGAGCTGCTCGATCCGTGGCAGGCGGCATTCCTCCATCAAATTGGTGAGGATGACGATGTCGGCGGTCTCCGCCAGCGCCGCCAGGGCCTCGGCGGCATGCGGAACCAGCGTCTGACGCGCCATCTCGGCGGGGAAAAAGCTGTTGAGCAGCCCCCAGGCCGCGGCCTCGTCCAGCGGCGGACCCTCGCCCCGCCGCGTCAGCGCGCCGAAGAAATCATGCCGGTCGAGTGCGAAGTCGATGTCATGCGCCTCGTCCAGCCAGGCCTGGAAATGCCGCGCCATGTGCAGCAGCACCTCGTCGCAATCACAGATCAGCAGCGGCTTCATACGGCCTCCAGCACCCGACGCGCGGCGACCAGAGCTTCGGGTTTTTCGCCCAGCATGCCGGCGCATTCGACCAGATCGGCGTCGTTCGTTTCCAGAAAGGTCAGGATCGCCGCCAGCATGGCGGGTTCGCCCGCGCCCGCGCGCAGTTCGACCGGGGACAGCCCGGTCAGTGCGAGCAGCCGTTCGGCGCGCGACGGGCTGTCCAGCGTCCAGATCAGCGCCCGGAGCGCCAGCGCCATGGCGGGATCGATTGTATCCGGTCGGGGCATTGCCTATCGTCGTCCCTGGTGAATGGTGGAGCGGGCGTGGCAAGAAAGATGGTCGTTGTCGAGGACAACGAACTCAATCTGAAACTCTTCTGCGATCTTCTGCGCGCGCATGGTTTCGAAGCGGAGCCGGTGCGCGACGGGCGGGAGGCGGTGGCGCGCGCGCGCGAGGTCGAGCCCGACCTCATCATCATGGATATCCAGATGCCGCACGTCACCGGCTATGAACTGATCCTGGAATTGAAAGCCGATGAAACGCTGCGCCGCATCCCGGTGATGGCGGTCACCGCCTATGCCGGGCGCGAGGATGAGGAGCGGATCCGCGCGGCGGGGGCCGATGCCTATGTTTCTAAGCCGATCAGCCTGATGCGGTTCATGGAAGCGGTCAACGCACTGCTCTGAGACGCGGCGGGCACCGGCGTGGATACGAGCGCCGCTCAACCGCGCGGCGACTTGTGGCCCGCCTTGGCGACCAGCATCCCCGAACGACGGCAATCCGCGCCGATCACGGGATAGGGCACGTCGGTGTTCGCGGCGAGTCGCTCGGTCAGGTCCGCACGGCATTGGGCCATGGTTTCATACCGGACCGGCACGATCCGCGCCTCGGTACAGTCCACGCTGCCGTCGCCGCACCCCAGAATGGCCATCACAAAGAAAATCGGTTCCATCGCACCGTCTCCACTGGCGGATAAAACGTGCGACCATGGCGAGGGGTTCCGATTTCGGGCTTGTCGGACCCGATGGCCGCCGTCATGCTCTGGCAATACAGTTCATGAACGGGGAGCATGACATGGCGTTCAAGAACGGTCCTGGCCGCGGGGGCGACGGTGATGGTCGCGCAACCCGCGGCGGCGGCGGACGGGCCGCTGATCGAACGGACCAGGCTGTTCGGCAATCCCGCCAAGATGGGCGGCCAATTGTCGCCCGATGGCCGGTGGATCAGCTTCATCGCGCCGCGCGCCATTGAACTTCGGCGCGGTTCCGCCGACATGGGGGTGACATGCCGCCCCTCGACTCCACCGCCGGCACGCCCGACCGGCCGCTGATCCCGACGCTTCGCCGTTTTCTCCCCTATCTCTGGCCCGCTGGCGCGCCCGCCTTGCGGGTGCGGATCGGGGCGGCGATGGTGCTGGTGATCGTCTCCAAGCTGATCCAGGTGCTGGGCGCGGCCTATACGCTCAAATATGCGATCGACCGGATGGCGGGGGGTGACCGCAGCGCGGTGATGCTCGTCACGTTGCTGGTCATCGGCTATGCGGCGGCGCGGTTCGGCACCACGCTGTTCGACAATCTGCGCAATGCGGTGTTCGAGACGGTGGGGCAGGACGCCACCCGGCGGCTGTCGGCCGATGTGTTCCGCCATCTCCATCGGCTGTCGCTGCGTTTTCACCTCGAACGGCGCACCGGCGCGGTGACCAAGGTGGTCGAGCGCGGGACCAAGAGCATCGACACCATGCTCTACTTCCTGCTCTTCAACATCGCGCCGACGGTGCTGGAACTGGTGCTGGTGCTGGGGATCTTCGGCCGCAACTTCGGGCCGGTGCTGGTCGTCACCACGCTGGTGATGGTCGTGGCCTATATCGTCTTCACCCGCAAGGTGACCGACTGGCGCAACGCGCTGCGCAACCAGATGAACGACCTCGACACCGGCGCGGTGGCCCATGCGGTCGACTCGCTGCTGAATTTCGAGACGGTGAAATATTTCAACGCCGAGGAGCGCGAGGCGCGGCGCTACGAAGCCGGCGTCGCCGCCTATGCGCGCGCCGCCACCCGGTCGGAGAATTCGCTCGCCTGGCTGAATGTCGGGCAGGCGGCGATCACCAGCCTGATGCTGGGCTTCGCCATGGCCTGGGTCGCATGGGAATGGAGCCGGGGCGCCGCGTCGCCGGGCGATGTGGTGTTCGTGTCCACCTTGTTGTCGCAACTCTTTCGCCCGCTCGACCTGCTGGGCATGGTCTATCGCACCATCCGGCAGGGCGTGATCGACATGGGCGCGATGTTCGACCTGATCGACACGCCCGCCGAGGTCGTCGATGCGCCCGGTGCGTTGTCGCTGGTGGTGCGCGGCGGGCATGTGCGGTTCGAGCAGGTCGTGTTCGGCTATGAACCCGAACGGCCCATCCTGAAGGGGCTGACCCTCGATGTGCCCGCGGGTACGACCTGCGCCGTCGTCGGCCCTTCGGGCGCGGGCAAGTCGACGCTCGCCCGGCTGCTCTATCGTTTCTACGAGGTGGAGAGCGGCGCGATCACGATCGATGGACAGCCGATCGCGACGGTGACGCAGGACTCCCTGCGCGGCGCCATCGGGATCGTGCCCCAGGACACCGTCCTGTTCAACGACACGATCGGCTATAATATCGGCTATGGCCGCGAGGGCGCGGATCAGGCCGATATCGCGCGGGCGGCGCGCGGCGCGGCGATCGCCGGCTTCATCGAACGCCAGCCCCAGGGCTATGCGACGCGCGTCGGCGAGCGCGGGCTGAAATTGTCGGGCGGCGAGAAGCAGCGCGTGGCGATCGCGCGCACCCTCCTGAAGAACCCGCCGATCCTGATCCTGGATGAGGCGACCAGCGCGCTCGACAGCCGGACCGAGTCGGATATCCTCGCCACGCTCCAGGCGATCGAGCGTGGCCGGACCACATTGGTCATCGCGCACCGGCTGTCGACCATCGTCCATGCCGACCAGATCGTGGTGCTGGATGGCGGCCGCGTGGTCGAGCGCGGCACGCATGGCGCATTGCTGGCGCATGGTGGGCTTTATGCCGAAATGTGGGCCCGCCAGGCCGCCGAGGTCGAGCAGGCGGACGAGGAAGAAGCGCTGCCGGCCTGATCGAACCGGGTGTTCCGCCACCAGCGGCCCTGCTGGTGGCTATGATGTCATCGCGGCGGATGCCCGGTCACGAAGGCGGCGACCGCCGCGACCACGCCCGGCGCGATGGGCAGGTTGGGGTCGGCATAGGTCGCCAGATTGGCCCCTCGGCTGTCGCCCTCCACGGTCTTCAGCGCGTGATTGACACGCGGTAGCAGGACCAGCGTCGCGGCGGGTTGCGCGGCCTTGAGCAGGCGTGCATCCTCGACCGTCACCTGCAGATCGGCCTCGCCCTGCACGATCAGCACCGGTTTGGTGATCGCCGCGATCAGCGTGGCGGGATTCTTCGCGAAGGCGTTGATGAGGAAGGGTTGCACAATATCGGGAAAGATCATCGGCAGCGGCGGCGTCAGCGTGGCCGCCTCGATGGTCCGCCCTGCCGCCATCGCGTCGATCGCCCTGTCCGCATCGGGGAGAAGGGGGGCGTTGGCGGGGTTGGCGTGGAACTGCGCCTTCATCACCTCGGCCAGCGGGCGACCGGGGGCGGCGACCGTGATGACGCCGCACAGCCCCTCGGGCTTTGCCGCGCCGGTGGTCAGCGCGACGAGCCCGCCTTCGCTATGCCCCAGCACCCAGACGCAGCGCGCGCCGGTCCTGGCGCGGATGGCGGCGATCCAGGCGCGGGTGTCGGTGGCGTAATCGTCGATCGTCACCCGGTTCGCATCGGGTACCGCGCCCGCGCTGGCGAACATGCCGCGCTTGTCGATCCGCACGCTGGCGATGCCTCTGGCCGCCAGCGCTTCGGCCAGCAGGCGATAGGGGGCGGCCTTGATCCCTTTGGGATTGTTGCCGTCGCGGTCGGTCGGCCCCGATCCGGGGATGATGAGCAGGACGGGCACCTTGGCCCCTTCCGGCCCGGTCCAACTGCCCTTCAATGCGCCTTGCGGACCGGGGGCGGCGATGTCGCGGTCGATCATGGGAGCCGTGGCGGCCAGCATCGCCGCGAACAGTGCCGATAACGCCATCACCCGAGATCCTGTCGATTGCCGTCGGCGATCAGCCTGTCATCGATCGGTCGAAGGGAAAAGCGCGAATCTATCGCCGGTCGAGCATCAGCGCCGCGGTCGCCTTGGCGCTGCCCACCACCCCCGGAATCCCGGCACCCGGATGCGTGCCCGCGCCGACGAAATAGAGGTTGGGGATCGAATCGTCGCGATTATGGACCCGGAAATAGGCGCTCTGGGTCAGGATCGGTTCCAGCGAGAAGGCTGAACCCATATGCGCGTTCAGGTCGGTCGCGAAATCCGACGGCGCATAATGGAATTTGGTCACGATCCGGTCGTGGATGTCGGGGATCAGGCGGCGGCCGACCTCGTCCAGGATCCGCTTTTCGAGGATCGGCCCGATCTCGTCCCAGTTCATCGGGAACTTGCCCATGTGCGGCACCGGGGCCAGCGCATAGAAGGTCGAATGGCCTTCGGGCGCCAGGCCGGGATCGGTGACGGTCGGGTGGTGGAGGTAGAGCGAGAAATCCTCCGACAGCACGCCCGTGTCGTAAATATCGGTCAGCAGGCCCTTATAGCGCGGGCCGAACAGGATCATGTGGTGCGGGATGCCCGGCCACGTGCCCTTGATCCCGAAATGCACCACGAACAGCGAGGGCGAATAGCGTTTGCGCTCCAGCCGGTCGACCGTGCGCCGGGCCGAGCGATTGTCGGCCAGCAGGTCGCGATAGCTGTGCATGATATCGGCGTTGGTCGCGATCGCATCCGCCTGGATGGTCAGGCCGCCTTTGGTGACGACGCCGGTCGCGCGGTCGCCCAGCGTTTCGATCCGCGTCACCGGGTCGCCGAGTCGCAGCACGCCGCCGATCCGCTCGAACTGCGCGACCATCCCCGCCACCAGCCGGTTGGTGCCGCCGCGCGCGAACCAGACGCCGCCATCGCGTTCGAGTTTGTGGATCAGGGCATAGATGGCGCTGGTCGTCATCGGATTGCCGCCGACCAGCAGCGTGTGAAAGGACAGGGCCTGGCGCAGCTTCTCCGACTTCACGAATTTCGACACCATGGCGTAGACCGAATTCCACGCCTGGTATTTCGCGAGCGACGGCCCTGCCTTCACCATCGAGGCGAAGTCGAGGAACGCGACATGGCCCAGCCTCTCATAGCCTTCGCGGTACACGCCCGCGGCATAGTCCAGGAACCGGCCATAGCCCGCGACATCGTCGGGGTTCAGCTTGGCGATTTCGGAGCGGAGCAGGGTGTCGTCATTGCCGTAATCGAAATTGGTGCCGTCGACCCAGTTGAGCCGGTAGAAGGGGCTGACGGGATCGAGCGTCACATCCTCCGACATGCTGCGCCCGGTCAGGCCCCACAGTTCCTCCAGACAGGCCGGATCGGTGATGACCGTGGGCCCCGCGTCGAAGGTGAAGCCGTCGCGTTCCCAGTAATAGGCGCGCCCGCCGGGCTTGTCCCGCGACTCGACGATCGTGGTCTGCACGCCCGCCGATTGCAGGCGGATGGCGAGCGCCAGCCCGCCAAAGCCCGACCCGATGACGACCGCGCTCTTCATGACCGGCCCCGCAGCGCGGCGATCGCGCGCAGGATCGGCACCGGCGGCCGTCCGGTCAATATTCGTGCCTTGTCGGCCATGGTCGATTGCCCTGCATAGAATCGCCCGATCAGGTCAGGCGGGAGTCGATAGAAACGCTCCAGTACACGGTATCGTTCGTCCGGCTCCGCGGCCTTGAACAACATCGTGTCGAGCATACGATAAAAACCGCGCGCGTCCCAGGCGGCCCGCGCCATGCGATAGGTCGCATCGTGCAGGTCCGCGCCGGTGAAGTCGGTCCGCTGCGCCAGCATCGCCGCCATGCGGATCGCGTCGGGCAGCGAATAGCCGGTGGTCGGGTGGAACAGCCCGGCGCGCATCCCGGCCTTGGGCGTCCGGGACCCGCCGCTGCGCCAATAGCTGTCGAAATCGCCGCCCATCGCGACGGGCAGCACGCCCGCCTCCTCGCGCATCACCTCCGCCGTCATCCAGTCGCGCCCTTCGGCATAGCGTTCGATCCGCTGTACGATGGCGCGGCGGTTCAACTCGGACGAGGTGGAGTAATAGGTGTCCTCGACGAAAATGCGATCCTCGGCGAGGGGCAGGGCGTAGACGAAGCGATAGCCGTCGATCTGCTTGACCGTCGCGTCCATCACCACCGGGCGTTCGCAACCATGCGCGCGCGCGAGGCGCAGTTCCTGCCCGACGAACTTCTGCCAGCCACAGGACAAGGCGGACAGGTCGCCCACGCCGCGCGCGTCGATCACGCCCCTGGCCTCCACCCGGTCGCCATCGGCGAAGACGGCGGCGGTGGCGGACACCGCCAGCACCTTGCGCCCCAGGATCAGCGCGTGCGGCGGCAGGACGCGGCGGACCTCGGCATCCAGCCCGTGGCTCTCGATCGAATAATAGGTCTGGTGGATGGTGCGCGAATGGGCCGGGAAGGCGACGTCATAGGCGCGCCAGCCATGGGCGACCAGCCGTTCGACGATCCAGCGATCGCGCTTGGCGACGTCGCTGCCGAAAAAGGACCAGAGGTGATTGCCGCCGATCGACTCGCCCGCATCGACCAGCCGGATGTCGAGCGAGGGGTGGCGCGCCTTGAGCGCAAGCGCGATCAGGCCGCCGGCCAGCCCGGCGCCGATAATCGCGACATCGCAAGGTATCCTGGCAGCCATCGCGGCATCGCTACCGCAAAGCGACCGGCAGGCAAAGCCCAGTCGGTATTACAGCAGCACCGCGGTATCGGGCGCGTCGCCGGTCGCGAAGCTGTGGGTGAGGCGCCAGCTTGCCAGGTCGATGATCGCGATCCGGTTGTCGGCCAGCGCGGCATAGAGCGTGCGCCCTCCGGCGGGCAGGGTCAGGCCGGGCGCGGCGGCGGGCAGCGGCAGGCGCGCCTCCTCGGCCAGGGTCGCGGGCGCATGGCGGGTCAGGCTCTGGTCCGCCGGGTTCGACACGATCAGCCGGCCATCGTCCTGCACGATCACGCGCACCGCCTCGCCGCGCAGCGTCACGCGGGCGCGGGATTGCAGCGTGACGGCATCGAGCGCGTGGAGGATGCCCGCCGGACGATCGACGACATAGAGGGTCCGCTCGTCCGGGCTGAGGGCCAGGCCCTCGGGCGCCTGGCCGATATGCTGTTTGACGGGGGCGATGCTGGCATCCTCGGGGTTCACCATGATGACCATGCCGCTCATCGTATCGGCGATATAGGCGCGGTCGCCATCGCGATTTACCACGAAATAATGGCTGCGCGCGCCGCCGACTGGGATCATCCGGTCGGGGGACCCGGCGCTGTCGGGCCGATCGAAGCGGGCGAGCTGGCTGTCGCTTTCGGACAGGGCGTAGAGTCGGCCTTTGGCGTCCATCCGCACCCCGTGCCAGCGGCGATGCGGCGCCAGATCGATGGTGCGCGCCAGCCGCCGCGCGGCCAGGTCGACCACCCAGAGCTGGTGCCCGCCCTCGCCCGCGACCTGCCAGCCCTTCACGCCGTAGCCGCCGACATAGGCGAGGCGGCCCGCGTCGTCGGCGACCATCTCGTGCGGCTGGATGCCCAGCGGCACGGTGCCCAGCCGCGCGCCATCGGGCAGGCGATAGAAGGCGACCCGCCCCTCGCCCTTCTCGACGACGGCCAGCGTGCCGCGCGGGGCGGCGGGGGTGCCCGCCCGGGCCCGGCGCAGCGCCAGCGGCACGATCGCGGCAGCGAGACCCAGTGCGGTAAGGCCCCATAGGCCCTGGCGGCGATCGATCGGCGACATGAACGGCGTGCCCTTCCTGCGATGCGAAACCTGTCGCGAACCAGACGACGCGCGGGCGTGGAAGGTTCCGTCCCGGGCGTGGGAGCCAAGCGTGCCGCGATGCGTCTTTTCGGTGCGAAAGAGGCGCCGCGCATGTTGCGATGAAACGGCCCTTTGAATAGGTGAACCGCATGATCCGTCCCCTGAACGAAAGCGTCGCCGTCGCCCCCCAGATCCGGCCCGAGGATGTCGCCGCGATCAAGGCGGCGGGCTATATGGCCATCGTCAACAACCGGCCCGAAGGCGAAGAGCCGGGCCAGCCGAGCGGCGATGCGATTCGCGCCGCGGCGGAGGATCAGGGGCTGGCCTATACCGCCATTCCCGTGACGCCGGGCGGGTTCAGCCACGAGATGGTCGACCAGATGACCCAGGCGCTGGTCGAGGCCAAGGGGCCGGTGCTGGCCTTTTGCCGGTCGGGCACGCGCAGCTGCAATCTCTGGGCGCTGGCGGCGGCCAAGGCGGGCCGGAACCCGACGCTGATCGTGATGCAGGCCGAAGCGGCGGGCTATGACCTGTCCGGCCTGCACCCGACGCTGGAAGCATTGGCGGGCGCAAAGGAATGAGCCTGCCCGTGGCCGGGAGCATGGCGGGCTGGGCGCTGGCGGGCGTGGCGGCGGGGACGCTGCTGGGCGGGGCCGGGCTCGGCCTGGTCTTCCGGCGGCGGCGCGAGCGGCGCGTCGGCTCGCCCGAAGAGGTGGCGGCGGCCGCCGAAGCGGCGTTGAGCGGCTTCACCGTATCGGGCGCGGTGGTGGGCGCGGACGGGCAGGGGGCGCTGGCGGTCGCGGTCGATGGCCGAGTCGCGGCGATCAAGCTGCACGGCCGTCATATCGTGGTGCGCGAAATCCCCTGGACCCGGGTCCGCTCGACCGCCCAGGGCATCATCGCCGAGGTCGAGGGGCGGTTCGGCCCGGTCACGCTGGCCGGGGTCGACGTGCTGGACATCCGCCGCCTGCGCGCCTGATCCGCCCCGACAGGGGGGAGCGCGCCCCGGGTGGAAGCCCCCCTTTTCCGTCGGACCTGATGGCCCACCAAGTCCCCGCCACGGACCCGTGGCGGGGTGGTGATTCAACCGCGCAGCGCGCGTTCGCCCTCGAACATGTAATCCCGCGTGACGGGCACCGAGAGCCGTCCGCGCGTCAGCTGCACCTGATAGTTGCACAGCCCGCCATTGCGGAACGCCGCGCCCGCGCCCGCCAGATAGAATAGCCACATGCGGTAGAAACGTTCGTCATAGAGCGCGACGATCTGTTCCTTCGCCGCCACGGTCCGCGCATACCATTCGTCCAGCGTCCAGCCATAATGGCAGCGCAGCACCTCGACATCGGTCAGGAACATGCGCAGCCCTTCCTGCGCGCGCACGATTTCGGACAGGGCGGGGTTATAGCCGCCGGGGAAGATGTATTTGGTCGTCCAGTCGTCGGTGACGCCCGGCCCGCCCAGCCGCCCGATGGTGTGGAGCAGCATCACGCCGTCCTCGGTCAGCAGGTCGCGACACTTGCGGAAGAAGGTGCGATATTGCGGCGGCCCGACATGCTCGAACATGCCGACCGATACGATCCGGTCGAACTGTCCCTGAACCCGACGATAGTCGATCAGCTCGAACTTCACCTTGTCGGCGACGCCCAGCGCCGCGGCGCGCTCCCTTGCGACCTTCAGCTGTTCCTCGGACAGGGTGACGCCCAGCA
Source organism: Facivitalis istanbulensis (assembly GCF_040560405.1). Classification (NCBI taxonomy): domain Bacteria; kingdom Pseudomonadati; phylum Pseudomonadota; class Alphaproteobacteria; order Sphingomonadales; family Sphingomonadaceae; genus Facivitalis; species Facivitalis istanbulensis. The sequence continues at coordinate 35,822 of NZ_JAVSCQ010000023.1, read as the reverse complement.
CCTCGGCCCCGCACATCTGGTGCAGGTACAGCGCCATGCCGCCCCAGCCGCAGCCGATGTCCAGCACCTTCATCCCCGGCTGGATCGCCAGCTTGGCGGCGATATGCGCCTTCTTGTCGCGCTGCGCCCGCTCCAGATCGTTACGGGGATCGGTATAATAGGCGCAGCTATATTGCTTGTCGCTGTCGAGGAAGAGATCGTACAGCGTGCCCGACAGGTCATAATGGTGCGCCACGTTCTTCTTCGAACGGCGTTCCATGTTGATCCGGTCGACTCGGTGCTTGACCGCGCCCGCCGCCCGGACCAGCCGGGAGGGGTTGAGATTGGCCGCGCCGGCTTCCCATTTGTCATTGACGGTCAGCAGTTCGACCAGGCCGCGCACATCGCCGCGATCGACGACCAGTCGCCCGTCCATGAACGCCTCGCCCGCCGCCAGCGCGGGATTGCGGACGATCTGCCCCGCGACGCGCGCGTCGGTGAAGCGGATGGCGATGTCCGGATAATCGGCATCGGGCGTCCCGAATTCGCGGACGGTTCCGTCATGATGGGTGAGGGTCAGGCGGCCCTTTCGGACCGCGCGCGACAGAAACAGATCGATCAGCGCCATATGGCACGCCCTAGTGTTTTAAATGCCGGCATACCAGTCATAATCGACATGGTCTTCCCAGTAGCCGCCCTTGCCCGCGCCGATGCCGGACAGGCTGTCGACCGCGTCGATCCGCATCAGATATTTGGCATGTTTATAGCCCAATTGCCGCTCGACCCGCAGGCGCAGGGGCGCGCCATGGCCGATGTCGAGCATGTGGCCGTTCATGCCCCAGGCCAGGATCGTCTGCGGGTGGAAGGCGTCGACCAGGTCGATCGATTCATAATAGGGCTGGTCGCCGTAAAGATCGGCGCAGGTGAAGACGACATAGCGCGCCCGGCTGCGGATGGCGGCGGCCTGCAGCACGGTGCCCAGCATCGGCCCCATCCACTCGCCGATCGCGCTCCACCCCTCGACACAGTCATGGCGGGTGATCTGGCGGCGCGCGGGCATCTGGCCGATCTGCGCCAGCGAGAGCGACAGCGGCGTGCCGACCAGCCCGCCGACCTGCAGTCGCCAATCGGCGAATCGGGCAGCGGCGAGTGCGGCATATTCGGGCGTGCCGGGGTTCCGCGTACCATTGGTGCGGAAGATGGGCGACATCTGGTCGCGGCGATATTCGGGGGCCAGCGCGCCGCGATCCGTCAGCGCGCGTTGCAGCCCCTTTTGCATGTCCTCGCCCGCGAACAGGATCTTCCGTGCGGTCGGTTGCCGGGCGATCCGGTCGCATCCCGACAGGAGAAGCCCCGCGCCACCGGTCAGGCCGCCGGTCAGGATCGCGCGGCGCGGGAGCAGCAGGCTCATTCCGGCACCCTCCAGCGGCCGGTCGTCATCGATCGCAATCCATTGCCCGCGCCCGCCAGGATGACCAGCGCCAGATGGACGATGGTGAACAGCGCGAGCAGCGTGGCGGTGATGAAATGGATCGACCGCGCGGATTGCCGTCCGCCCAGCAGATCGAGCAGCCAGGGCCAGGCGGCGTTCATCCCCGGCGACAGCGCGATGCCGGTCAGGATGGCGAGCGGCAGCGCGACGAACAGGACCGACGCATAGCTGAGCTTCTGGAGGATATTGTATGCGCGCGGGTCCCGCGCGTCATGGAAACGGAACGCCAGATGGTGGCGCAGATCGGTCCAGAGCGCGCGCGGGCGGAGTTCGCGTCCGCGAATCCGCAGGTCGCGCTGGAAATGCCGTGTCGCCAGCCCGCCCACCATATAGGCGAGCAGCCCGAAACCGAGCACCAGCGCGAAGAACAGGTGCCAGCGCCGCGAGAGCGCCAGATCATAATGGCCGGGAATGGTCATCCAGCCGGGAAAACGCGGCAGACGCGCCCAGGCCGGGTCGAAATTGGCCCCATATTGCCCCCAATAGAGTCGCGGATGCGCGTTGGAGATGCCCAGCCCCGAACCCAGCAGGATCAGCACCGCGACCGCATTGACCCCGTGCCACAGCCGCGTCACGACGCCGTGGCGACGAATGACGCGTGGCGGCTCGGCTCCTGGCGGTCCGTCCGGCGTTTGGCCATCCATCCTTGTTTCTCCGGTGGGACGTCTATGATTCAGGATTGGCATTTCTACGAGCCCGTCAACGGTCATGGGCTGGCGCATGATCCCCTGAACGCGATCGTCGCGCCGCGGCCGATCGGCTGGATCGGCAGCCGGTCGGTCGCGGGCGTCAACAATCTCGCCCCTTACAGCTTCTTCAACCTGTTCAACTATCGTCCGCCGCTGATCGGTTTTGCATCGCAGGGGTGGAAGGATTCGGTCGACAATATCGCCGCGACCAGGGCCTTTACCTGGAATCTGGCGACGATGCCGCTGGCCCAGACGATGAATGCCAGTTCGGCGGTGACGGCGCCCGAGGTGGACGAATTCGCGCTTGCCGGACTAAGCGCCGTCGAGGGACAGATGGTCGAAGCGCCACGCGTGGCGGAAAGCCCCGTCGCGTTCGAATGCCGCCTGACCCAGTTGATCCGGCTGGAAACAAAGGAAGGGCGGGCCCTCGACCAGTGGCTCGTCATCGGCGAGGCCGTGGGCATCCATATCGCTGCCGACCTTATCGAAAACGGTGTCTATCAGACCGCCCGCGCCCGGCCTATCCTGCGCGGTGGCGGCCCGGCGGATTATTTCGAGATCACCGAGGGTGCCCGGTTCCAGATGCGGCGGCCGGATTAGGCGTTCGGCCGCGACGAAACCGGATGCGGGCTTCGGGTGTTGCTGGCGGGGTGACGATGGCGTCGTCCGGCATGTCCGTTGGTCGGATCACGGAGACCGCGTCCGACACGAAGATGGGAGAATCCTGTGAAGCTGTTTGTCCCGCTTATCCTGATCGGTGCACTGCCGCTGGCCGCTTGTGACCAGAAGACCGGCTCCACCACCCTGACCACCAATGCCGCCACCGGAGAGGTCAAGGCGACCAGCACCGGATCGGGCGTCGAAATGCCACGACTGCAACCCGGCAAGTGGGAGCTGAAGACCCAGGTCAGCGAGCTGAAGATGTCGAACATGCCCAAGGGGGCCAACCCCACCCCGCCCGCCCAGACCGCCAGCCTGTGCATCACCGCCGAACAGGCCGCCAAGGGCCCGACCGAACTGCTCAAAAATGCCGGCTCGGACTGCACCATCACCAGTAACAGCTTCAAGGACGGCAAGATCGAGACCGATCTGACCTGCAAGATGCCGGGCGACATGACGATGAAGAGCCGGACGACTGGCACCTTCACCGCGACCAGCTTCTCCACCGATCAGCAGATGGAGGTGACCGGCGCACATTCCATGTCGCAGAAGGTCCATACCGACGCGCGCCGTGTCGGCGTGTGCGATACCAAATAACGTGATCCGGGCCGGGATGCGCCTCCCGGCCCGCTGGCGTGGCACGGAACGCCGCGTCGTTCAGGCGAAATAGCCGCGCCAGAAGAAGACGAGTGTCGTCACCAGCGTCAGCAGCAGCGTCCAGCCACGGATGATCCCGACGGGCAGCCTGCGCCCGATCAGCGCGCCGCTCCAGCCACCGACGATGCCGCCCGCCAGCATCGGCAGGCATTGGGCCCAGGCGACCATCCCGGTGGCGATGAAGACCAGGGTTGCCGCCGCATTGGCGGTCGCGAGCATCAACGTACGCGGCGCGGCGAGTTGTGCCGGGCTGCGCCCCGACAACAGGCCCCAGGCGGCGGTCAGCATCATGCCGATGCCGCCGCCGAAATAGCCGCCATAGATGCCCAGCAACCCTTGCGCGGTCATCAGCGCGCGCGGCCCCGGCTGCGCGATCCGCGCCAGCCAGATCGCGGCGCGTGGCCCGGCCGCGATCGCCATCGTCGCTGTCAGGAGCAGCCAGGGCACGATCACGTCGAAGGCGCGGGGCGGGGTGAGGAACAGCAACAGGCTGCCCATCAGCGCGCCGCCGAAGGTGATGGCCGCGATCCGCCGCATCGTGACGCCCATCACCGGCCCCAGCCCATGGCGATAGGCCCAGGCGCTGGCCATGGCGGCGGGCTGAAGCGCGACGTTGGATGTCGCATTGGCGATGGTGGAGGGTAGGCCCAGCGCGATCAGCGTGGGCATGGTCGCAAAGCTGCCCCCGCCCGCCAGCGCGTTCATCGCTCCACCGACAAAGCCCCCCGCCGCCGCCAGCGCGATAAACGTCCAGTCGATCATCGCGGGGCGTGGCACATGGCGGCGGGGTCCGTGTCGCAGGCGGGAGGTGGCGGGCGAGAGGGTCGGGATCGGGAGGGCGCGGCCGTCCGCTCCATTCCGGCCCGATGATCTTACCGGTTAATTAGCCCAGCGCCGCGAACTTCTCCTCCGCCTCGCGGTCGAGCTGCGCGCGGCTCTTCCTTTCGGCGGCGGTCTTCAACTGGCCGCAGGCGGCGTCGATGTCGCGGCCGCGCGGGGTGCGGACGGGGGCGGAAATCCCGCCTTCGAACACGATGTCGGAGAAACGGCGGATGCGGTCCGGGTCCGAGCATTCGTAATCGGCGCCCGGCCACGGGTTGAACGGGATCAGGTTCACCTTGGCGGGCAGGTCGTAATGGCGCAGCAGCCGGACCAGCTCATGCGCATCCGCGTCCGAGTCGTTCTTGTCCTTGAGCATCACATATTCGAACGTGATGCGCCGCGCGTTGTTCGCCCCCGGATAGTCGGCGCAGGCCTGCAACAGCTCCTCAATGCCGTATTTCTTGTTCAGCGGCACCAGTTCGTCGCGGACATCCTTGGTAACGGCGTGGAGCGACACGGCGAGGTTCACCCCGATCTCCGCGCCGGCGCGGGCCATCATCGGCACCACGCCGCTGGTCGACAGGGTGATGCGCCGCTTGGACAGCGCCAGGCCGTCGCCATCCATGACCAGCTTCAGCGCGTCGCGAACCGCGTCGAAATTGTACAGCGGCTCGCCCATGCCCATCATGACGATGTTGGTCAGCATCCGCCCCTCGGGCTGGCTGGGCCATTCGCCGAGCGAGTCGCGCGCCAGCATCACCTGCCCGACGATCTCGCCCGCGGTCAGGTTGCGGACCAGCCGCATCGTGCCGGTGTGGCAGAAGCGGCAGTTCAGCGTGCAGCCGACCTGGCTCGACACGCACAGCGTGCCCCGGTCGGCGTCGGGGATGAAGACCATCTCGTAATCCTGGCCATCGGCCGAGCGCAGCAGCCATTTGCGGGTGCCGTCGCTTGATACCTGCGCCTCGACCACGTCGGGGCGGCCGATGACGAAGCGGTCCTCCAGCCAGGGATGCTGCGCCTTGGCGATGTCGGTCATGTCGACGAACCGGGTGACGCCGCGATTGTACAGCCAGTGCCAGATCTGCTTGGAGCGCAGCTTGGCCTGCCGCGCCTCCATGCCGGCCGACAACAGCGCCTCGCGCAGCTGGTCCTTGGTCAGGCCGATCAGGTCGACGCGGCCGTCGGGACGCGGTTGCACGCCGCGCGGCACGGGCACGGGATCGATGTGCCCGGGGATGGGCATGGGGGCGGCCGAAACTGTCTGCATTGCGGGGCCATAGCGCAAAATGGCATGGATTTCCACCACCGCGCTGCGGCGTGCTCAGCCGCGTCCGGCCACGACGCAGGCCAGCGTCGCGGCATCGATCGCCGAGGCCGCGCCCGCCAGCGTATAGGTGTCGGCAAAGGGGCGGCGGTCGGCGGCGACGGCGGACACGCTCATGCTGCGGCCCGAGCGCATCGCCATGACCAGCGCATGGTCGGTCGTGCCATCGGGGGCCCAGACGTCGCGACCGGTGCCGACCAGCGGAAACCGGCGCTCGCCGATCGCCAGCGTCACGGGGGCGGCGCGGTCGCGGGGCAGGCTGAGCCGCAGCGAGAAGGACGCGCGCAGGCCCTTTGCGGGCCAGGTGCCGACGCTGGCGAAGCCGCCGCTGCGCCCACCCGCCAGCAACGGCCGGGCGATCGCATAGCAGCGATCGGGATCGCGAAACGCGCCCCAGCCCTTATAGACGCCGATCGTGTCGCGCGCGGCGAGCGGGGCAGCGAGCAGCAGCAGCGCGGCTGGAAGCGCGATGCGCAATCTCATGCCGCCGCGCCCCGCCGGGCGACGGAGACGCGCTCCCGCATGGGCGGCGGGGCGGGCGGAAGCGGGGCGGAGGCGCTGTCCATCGGCATGATCCCTGTCGCGGCTGTTGCGCGGATGCAACGCTTTTTCCTGTTTAGCTGAGGTTCATGCAACGCCTGCGCTTTCGCGTCATTGATGCCGCGACCGCCCCAGTAATGGCGGCCTGTATAGTAACGGAGTAAGTTATGCGTAAGCTCATGCTCGCCGCCCTGGCGACCTCGGCCGCTCTGGCTGCCGCGGCCCCCGCCGCCGCGCAGACCGCGCAGCCTTTCACGGGGTTCCGCGTCGAGGGCCTGATCGGCTATGACAGCCTCAACGACCGGCAGGGCAAGGACAAGAGCGCGAGTGACGGCGTGCTGTACGGCGCCGGCATTGGCTATGACATCCCCGCCGGTCCGGTGACGCTGGGCGCGGAAGGTGAAATCACCGGGTCCAGCTCGGACACGCGCAGCAACAGCATCAACGTGGCCGGCGACCAGTTCCGCCTGGGCGCGGGGCGTGATCTCTATGCCGGTGCGCGCGTCGGCTACATGATCTCGCCGGTCGCGCTGGGCTATGTGAAGGCCGGCTACACCAATGCCAGGTTCGACGCACGCTATACCAATGCGGGTGTCACCAATGTCAATTCGCAGGACGTCGGCGGCTATCGCCTGGGCGCCGGCCTGGAATATGCGATGAGCCCCAACACCTTCGTGAAGGGCGAATATCGCTACTCGCATTATGACCGTCTGGATGGCGTCGGCATCAACCCGAACCGTCATCAGTTGCTCGCCGGACTGGGTCTGCGCTTCTGATCGTGGATTGTTTTCCACATTAACGACGGTTTTACCCCAATGTTGGAGGGGTCGGAGCCTTGCTCCGGCCCCTTCTTCGCGGGTAGGAACCAAGGCCATTTATCACTATCGGACTCGGGCCATGCGGTCGTTCCGGCGGGGGATTTCGAGATGAAGGCGACGATCGAACGCGCAACGCTGCTCAAGGGATTGAGCCATGTCCAGTCGGTGGTGGAGCGGCGGAACACGATTCCGATCCTGTCCAACGTGCTGCTCGAGGCGACGGCGGAGGGCCAGCTGCGCATGATGGCGACGGACCTTGACCTCCAGATCAACGACAGCGTGATGGCCGCCGTCGACCAGCCGGGTTCGACCACCGTATCGGCGCACACGCTGTTCGACATCGCGCGCAAGCTGCCCGAGGGCAGCCAGGTGCAGTTGACGGCGGCGGAAGGGCGTATGACCATCGTGGCGGGCCGCGCACGCTTCTCGCTCGGCACGCTGCCGCGCGACGATTTCCCGGTGATCGCCGAGGGCGAGTTGCCGACCCAGTTCGAGCTGCCGGTCGAACTGCTCAGGCAGATCATCGACAAGACGCGCTTCGCCATCTCGACCGAGGAGACGCGCTATTATCTGAACGGCATCTTCCTGCATGTCGCCGAGGACAACGGCAATCCGGTGTTGAAGGCCGCGGCGACCGACGGCCACCGTCTGGCGCGCGTCACCATCGACCGCCCGAACGGTGCCGAGGAGATGCCCGACGTGATCGTGCCGCGCAAATGCGTGGGCGAGCTGCGCAAGCTGCTCGACGAGGTCGACGGCTCGGTCGGCGTATCGCTGTCGGGCACCAAGATCCGTTTCGACCTGGGGCAGGCGATCCTGACCTCCAAGCTGATCGACGGCACCTTCCCCGATTACAGCCGCGTCATCCCGACCGCGAACGACAAGATCCTGAAGCTGGACCCCAAGGCGTTCATGCAGGGCGTCGACCGCGTCTCGACCATCGCGACCGAAAAGACCCGCGCGGTGAAGATGGCGCTGGATCGCGACCGGATCACCCTGTCGGTGACGAGTCCCGAAAACGGCACCGCGTCGGAAGAAGTGCCGGGCGAATACACGTCGCTGGGCTTCGAGATCGGGTTCAACAGCCGCTATCTGCTCGATATTCTGGGCCAGATCGACAGCGAGCTGGTCGAGGTTCACCTGGCCGACGCGGCCGCGCCGACGCTGATCCGCGAAAATGACAAGGCGCCTGCGCTGTACGTGCTGATGCCGATGCGGGTGTGATGTAATCCTCCCCGTGCCGGGGAGGATCGTTTAAGGCGGATGCGATGCTCAGCCGCCTTGTCCTGACCGATTTCCGCAATCATGCCGACCTCGTGCTGTCCCCGGCGGCGGGGTTCGTCGTGCTGACCGGCGAGAATGGTGCGGGCAAGACCAATGTGCTGGAGGCGGTGTCGCTGCTCGCGCCCGGCCGCGGGCTGCGTCGCGCCGCGCTGTCGGCGATGGCGCGGCAGGGGGGCAAGGGTGGGTTCGGCGTCGCGGCCACGCTGGACGGCGAGGTGGAGATCGCGACCGGCGCGCTCGCCTCCGCGCCCGAACGGCGGGTGGTGCGGGTTCAGGGGGCGACGGCGAGCGCCAATGCGCTGGCCGACTGGCTGTCCGTCCTGTGGCTGACCCCGGCGATGGACCGGCTGTTCGTCGAGCCCGCGTCCGAGCGGCGCCGCTTTCTCGACCGGTTGGTGCTGGCGCTGGCCCCGGCGCACGGGATGCATGCAACCCGCTATGACGCCGCGATGCGCGAGCGTAATCGGCTGCTGGCCAGCGACGGGCCGGTCGATCCCGACTGGCTGGGCGCGCTGGAGGCGCGGATGGTCGAGCATGGCGTGGCGCTGGACGCCGCGCGCGTCGCGGCGGTCGCCGCGCTCGACCAGAGGCTGGCCGAGGCGCCAGACAGCGTCTTCGCGCGCGCCGCGCTGGCGCTGGAGGGGGAGGCGGTCGAGCCCGGCGCCTTTGCCCATGCACTGGCGATGGGGCGGCGGCGCGACGCGGCGGCGGGGCGGACGCTGGTGGGGCCGCACCGGGCCGACCTGTCGGTCACCCATGTCGCCAAGGGGCAGGCGGCCGCGCTCTGTTCGACCGGCGAGCAAAAGGCGTTGCTGCTGGGCATCGTCCTGGCCCATGCCGATCTGGTGACCGAGCGGCGCGGCGTGCCGCCGCTGCTGTTGCTGGACGAGGTGGCGGCGCATCTGGACCCGGCCCGCCGCGCCGCGCTGTTCGAGCGGCTGGCCGGGCGGGGGCAGGTGTGGATGACCGGCACCGAACCCGCGCTGTTCACGGATGTGCCCGGCGCGGCGACGCGGATCGGCTTCTAAGCCGCGTTACCGGCAGATCGCCGTCGCCACCATGTCCAGTTCGCGGTCATAGCTGGCCCGTTCGGCCGCGCTCAGGAAGCCCTGTTGCCGGACGAAGCGATTGCTGTCGCGCCGGACCCGGTCGACCCGCCGCCACCATTTCTGGGCTTCGGCCTGTGACAGGCGGCGCGCCTTGCGCGCATTGCCGATATCGGCCTGGAGGATATCGGCGCGCATCGCGATATGCGCCTGGCGCGGGTCGCGGATCGCGCCGCCCATCTCGCCCTTCAGGTTGCGCTGCTGTGCCAGGTTGCAGCCGGGATCGTCGCGCCGCAGCGTCTGGGCGGACGCGCCGGCGGCGGAGAACAGGCCCAGCAACGCGAGGAGAAGCACGGGGGTACGCATCATCGGAACGCTCCTTCACAAGGAGCGTCGGTGCGTACGCGCCGCCGCCTGAACGGCTCCCGGCCGATCGGTGAATTCGGTGTCAGCCCCGCCGCTTCGGCGGCGGTCCTGGCCCGGAAACGCCACCAATGCGAGGAGCGCCTCCCAGCGCCTGCGAAAGGCCTGGAACGCCTTCCATTTTGCTTCCCCTGAAGGGCCGGAATTCCTATATACTCGCTATGGCAGATACCCCCCAGACGAATGAGTACGGCGCCTCCTCGATCAAGGTGCTGAAGGGCCTCGACGCGGTGCGCAAGCGGCCGGGCATGTATATCGGCGACACCGACGACGGTTCGGGCCTCCACCACATGGTATTCGAGGTCAGCGACAATGCGATCGACGAAGCGCTGGCGGGGCATTGCGACCGCATCGATATCCAGTTGAACGCCGATGGCTCGGTCAGCGTCACCGACAATGGCCGCGGCATCCCGACCGGGATCCACCCCGAAGAGGGCGTCTCGGCGGCCGAGGTCATCATGACCCAGCTCCATGCGGGCGGCAAGTTCGAGAATACGTCGGACGACAATGCCTATAAGGTCTCGGGCGGCCTGCACGGCGTCGGCGTGTCGGTGGTCAACGCGTTGTCCGAATGGCTGGACCTGACCATCTGGCGCGACGGCGAGGAGCATTATATGCGCTTCGCGCACGGCGATGCGGTCGCCCCGCTCAAGGTCGTCGGCAAGGCCGAACCGGGGCAGAAGGGCACCCGCGTCACCTTCCTGCCGTCACCATCGACCTTCAAGATCGTCGAGTTCGATTTCGAGAAGCTCGAGCATCGCTATCGCGAGCTGGCCTTCCTCAATTCGGGCGTGCGCCTGTTCCTGACCGACGCGCGGCATGACGAGCCCCGGACGATCGAATTATTCTACGAAGGCGGCATCGCGGCGTTCGTGAAGTGGCTGGACCGCTCCAAGACCTCGCTGATGCCCGATCCGATCGCGATCAACGGCCAGCGCGATTCGATCGGCATGGACGTCGCGCTGGAGTGGAACGACTCTTACTACGAGAACGTCCTCGCCTTCACCAACAACATCCCGCAGCGCGACGGCGGCACCCATATCGCCGCCTTCCGCGCCGCGCTGACCCGCACGCTCAATGCCTATGCCGACAAGTCGGGGCTATTGAAGAAGGAGAAGGTCTCGCTCACCGGCGACGACATGCGCGAAGGGCTGACCGCGATCGTCTCGGTCAAGCTGCCCGACCCCAAATTCTCCAGCCAGACCAAGGACAAGCTGGTGTCCTCGGAAGTGCGCGCCCCGCTCGAAAGCCTGATGGCCGACAAGCTGTCCGAATGGCTGGAGGAAAATCCCGGCCATGCCCGCTCGATCATCATGAAGGTGATCGACGCCGCCGCCGCGCGCGAGGCGGCCAAGCGCGCCCGCGAACTGACGCGGCGCAAGGGCGTGATGGACATCGCCTCGCTGCCCGGCAAGCTGGCCGATTGCCAGGAGCGCGATCCCGCCAAGTCCGAACTCTTCCTGGTCGAGGGTGACTCGGCCGGCGGTTCGGCCAAGCAGGGGCGCAACCGCCATTTCCAGGCGATCCTCCCCCTGCGCGGCAAGATCCTGAATACCGAGCGCGCGCGGTTCGACCGGATGATCTCGTCCAAGGAAATCGGCACGCTGATCCAGGCGATGGGCACCGGCATCGGCCGCGACGATTTCAACGCGGACAAGCTGCGTTACCACAAGATCGTCATCATGACCGACGCAGACGTCGACGGCGCGCATATCCGCACGCTGCTGCTGACCTTCTTCTATCGCCAGATGCCCGAGCTGATCGCGCGCGGGCACCTCTACATCGCCCAGCCGCCGCTCTACAAGGCGACCAAGGGCCGGTCGGAAGTCTATCTGAAGGACGACAGCGCGCTTGAGGAATATCTGGTCGAGGCGGGCGTCTCGACCATGGTGCTGGAGGGGCCGGGCGGCGCGCGATCGGGCGGCTCGCGGTCGGGCAACGACCTGAAGGCGCTGGTCGATCATGCGCGGCGGATGCGCACGCTGATGCGCTATGTGCCGCGCCGCTATGACGCGTCGATCATCGAGGTGCTGGCGCTGGCGGGCGCGCTCGACCCCGTGCTGACCCGCGAGCAGCGCATGGCTGCCGTCACCGAGACGACGCGGCGGCTGGAGTCGGGCGATCACGAGGCGCGCTGGTCGGCGCGGCTGACCGAGGATGGCGGCGTCCATTTCGAGCGGCTGTGGCGCGGCGTGACCGATCACCACATCGTCGAGGCCAGCTTCATCGCCTCGGCCGAGGCGCGCAAGCTGCACACGCTCGCCGCCGAACAGGCGGAGAGCTTCACCCATGCCGCCAAGCTGGTGCCGCTGCGCAGCGGCAACGTTGAAAACCCGGCGGACGCCGTGTCGACCGATGAGGATGGCCATGCGACGACGCTGGCGCGTGGCGAAACCCGCGTGGCGCGGCCCAGCCAGTTGTTCGAGGCGATCCTGACCGCCGGGCGCAAGGGGCTGGCCATCCAGCGCTATAAGGGCCTGGGCGAGATGAATGCCGAGCAATTGTGGGAGACCACGCTCGACCCGGCGGTCCGCTCGATGCTCCGCGTGACCTCGGACGATGTCGCGGCGGCGGACGAGGTGTTCAGCCGCCTGATGGGCGAAGTCGTCGAGCCGCGGCGCGAGTTCATCCAGGACAATGCGCTGAACGTCGCCAATCTGGACGTGTAAGCCAACACCCCACGCTTCGCTCAGGGTGATCGAAGCGTGGGACGGGACCGGGCAAGGAGAGCAGGCATGAAGGCGATCGCACTGGGATTGATGCTGGTGGCGGGCGGCGCCACCGTCGCGGTGGCGCAGCCAAAGCCCGAGGCTCGGGCGAAGGCGGCGGCGATCCCGTCCTACATCGCCGCCGCGCTGGCCGATCCGGCGCGGGCGGACCAGGCGGGCGATGACGCGCGGCGGCAGGCGGCGGCGGTGCTGGCATTTTCCGGCGTGAAGCCCGGCGATACGGTGATCGATTACCTGCCGGGCCAGGGTTACTGGACGCGGATCTTCTCCGGCATCGTCGGCCCAAAGGGGCATGTCTATGCCTATTGGCCCGCCGCCGCCGCGCATTATGCGGAGAAGTCGCTCGGACCACTCACCGCGCGTAACCTGCCCAACGCGACCGTCGCGGTGCAGGCGGTCAACCTGCCCGCCGCGGACAAGCCGGTCGACCTGTTCTGGACCGTCCAGAATTATCATGACGTCGCCAACAAGGATGCGGGCGAACCCGCGCTACGCGCCTTCGACCAGGCGGTGTTCAAGCTGCTGAAGTCCGGCGGCACCTATGTCGTGATCGACCATGCCGACACGGTGGGCAAGGGGCTGGCCAACACCAACACCACGCACCGGATCGACCCCGCTTATGTCAAGCGGCAGATCGAGTCGGTCGGTTTCCGGTTCGTCGGTGAAAGCCGCGTGCTGCGCAATCCGGCGGACGATCACAGCAAGAACGTCTTCGACCCCGCCATTCGCGGCCATACGGACCAGTTCGTCTACAAGTTCCGCAAGCCCTGAGCGCGGTGCCCGAACCCGCCGCCGATCGTCGCGCGTTGCGCGGTCGATCGGCGGCCGGGGAGCGGGCGCGTGGCGACGTCCGAGGCGGGCTGTCCGGAAGGTCCTAAACGGCGACCCGCAGCATCGCGCGCACGCCTTGATGCGCGGGATCATAGTCCACCACCGTCTGCAGGCTTTGCGCCATGGCGCGGATCAGCTTCGCGCCGAGCCCGGTCCCCTGCGGCGTCCGGCCGGGGGCCATGCCGCATCCGTCATCCTCGACGATCAGCAGGCAGCCATCGTCCGTGCGTTCCACCCGGATCCGCACCTCGCCCGCGCGGCCGGGATAGGCATATTTGCACGCATTGGTGACCAGTTCGGTGACGATCACGCCGATCGACACCGCGCGGTCGGTCTTCACCCGCACCGGCTCGGCGATCAGGGTCAGTGTGCGTGGCAGGACGTCGTTGGACCAGCTTTCGCCCAGTTCCTCGACCAGCGCGCCCAGATAGTCGCGCAGATCGACCTGCTCGACATCATTGGCGGTGTAGAGCCGCCGATGAACCTGCGCGATCGCGCGGATGCGGCGCTGCGTATCCTCCAGCGCCTCCCTGGCGCGCGCGTCGGACAGGCTGCCCTTTTGCAGGCCGATCATCGCGGACACGAGTTGCAGCGAATTGGCGACGCGGTGATTCACCTCGCTCAGCATCGCCTCCAGCCGCGCGTTCGAGGCGCGCAGCTCGGCCTCCGCCGCCGCCTTGGCGCGCTCCAGCCGGGAGCGGTCCAGCACCTGGGCGAAGCTGGCGGCCAGCAGGTCGAAGAAATCCTCGCCCACCGCCTTCACCACATAATCGGCCGCCCCCGCCTTCAGCGCGGCGACCGCGATCCGCCCCTCGTCCGATCCGGTGACATAGACGACGGGCGGCGGCTCGGGCAGCGCAAGGATCGCGGACAGCGTTTCCAGCCCGTCCATACCCGGCATGTAATGGTCGACCGCAACCAGATCGAACCCGCCGCCGGCGGCGAGATCGACGCCTGCGGCCCCCGATGCCGCGCCCGTGACCGCATAGCCGTGCCGCGACAGCGCGCGCGTCACCAGCCGGCGCAGCGCGTCGTCATCGTCGATATAGAGGATGCGCGCACCCTCCATCGCGGTCGGGGCGGGACGCTGGCTCAGCCTTCGACCTCGGGCACCTGGATCACCGACAGGAACAGGCCGAGCTGGCGGATCGCCTGGGCGAAATTCTCGTAATTCACCGGCTTGGTGATGTAGACGTTGCAGCCCAGGTCATAGCAGCGCTGGATCTCCACCTTGTCGTCGGTGGTGGTCAGCACGACGACGGGCGCGCGCTTGAGCGGGCTGCCCTCTTCCTTGATCCGCGCCAGGATGTCGGTGCCGCTCATGTCGGGCAGGTTCAGGTCGAGCAGGACCATCGCCGGGCCGCTTTTCGCCGGGCCGTCGGGCGCGTGGAACAGATAGTCGAGCGCGGTCGTCCCGTTGGTGAAATGGCGAATGTCGTTCAGGATACCCGCGCGGCGGATATTCTTCTCGATCAGGCGGGCATGGCCTTCGTCATCCTCGATCATGACGATGCCGACGGAGCGATGGTCGTTCATTCAGAGGCCTTCGATGGAAAGGGCGGGGGGGAGTGACAGGAAGAAGGTCGCGCCTTCGCCCAGTTGGGATTCGACGGAAATCGTGCCGCCCAGGCGATAGGCCAGCGCGCGGACATGGGCCAGGCCGATGCCTTCGCCCGGCTGGTCCTGCTGTCCCGAACGGCGGAACAGATCGAAGATGCGCTGATGGTCGCGCGGATCGATGCCACGCCCATTGTCGCGTACCGCCACGATCACCCGCCCGCGGGTTTCCTCCACCGAGACATGCACCTCGGCGGGGCGGTGCGGGTGGCGATATTTCGTGGCGTTCTCGATCAGGTTGGAGAGGATCTGCTCCAGCGCGATCCGGTCGCTGACGATGACGGGCATCGGCCGCTCGATCGTGAGCGTGACGCCGCGATCGTCGATCACATGGCGGATCGAGTCGGTGATCTGCTCGACCAGCTTGTCGAGCGCGATCATCTCGGGGGCCAGCACGCGCCGCCCCTCGCGGCTGAGCTTCAGGATCGCGTTGATCAGCCTGTCCATCTTGGCGGTCGAGGTGCGGATGAAGCCGATCGCCTCGGGCAGATCCTCGCGCGCGGCCAGCCGGGCCTCCTCGGTCACGATCTGCGGAGCCTCGGCCTCGGCGCGGTCGATCAACTCGGCCAGCGGCTGGGTCGCGGCGGACAACTCGGCGGTGAAGCCCATCACGTTGACCAGCGGCGAGCGCAGATCGTGGCTGACGATATAAGCGAAGCGCTGAATCTCCTCGTTCGCCAGCGCGAGGTCGGCGGTGCGTTCCTGCACCTGCTCCTCCAGCGTGGTGTTGAGCTGGGCGAGCGCGTCGCGCGACCGGCCCAGGTCACGGGTATAGCGGCGCACCGTCAGGAAGGAGATGATCGCCACCAGCACCAGCAGCAGCCCGGCCACGCCCATCACGCCGGAGAACAGGCGGCGGCTGGCAGCCTGCTCGGCATCGCGCAGCGCCAGCAGGCGGTGTTCCTCGCTGGCGAGCCTGACGAACACCCGGCGGAGTCGGGTCATCCGCAGCAGCCCGGTATCGGCCCGGAACTGGCGCAGCGCGTCGGCGCCGCGGCCCTGTCGCACCAGCTCGTTGGTCGCGCGCTGCGCCGCGTCGATCGCCCCCAGTTGCTGCACGACCATGTCCATGGGGCGGTGCTGGCGCGGATTGTCGGCGGTCAGCATGCGCAGCTCGGCGATCTTGGGCTGCAACGCGGCCTGCGCCAGGTTGAAGCTGTCCAGGAAGGGCTGGGTGCCGGCGAGCATATAGCCGCGCCGCGCGGTTTCCTTCTGCTCGGCCAGGCGGCGCACCTCGGTCAGCACGCCTTCGACGCGATAGGTATGGATGACCCAGTCGCTGTGCCGGTTGGTCTTCTGGATCGCATAGCCCGCAGTCACCGCCGCGACGATGAGCGCGAGGAAGCCCGTCGCCATGGCGGCGACCAGGATCCGGCCGATCGGGCTGTCGGTGGTGGGTATTGCGGTCGGAGCCCCCTGCATAAGTTGCTGCCATATCGAAGGAAAGGGGGCGACGCCAGAGCCGTTGCGTTCGCGTTAAAGCAACATTTACAGCAGCAGTTCCTGGGGGCCGGGCCGCCCGACATGGCCGCCGCCGCGCCGCCGCGCCATTTCGGTCTCGGCGGTGAAGCGGACATCGGGATCGCGGTCGCTCAGGAAGCCCATCAGCGAATCCTCGTCGATCTCGCGCCAGTCCTTGCCGCGATCGGGGCCGTAGCGCACGCGGGGCAACAGCCCGGGACTGCGCGACCATTCGAGCAGTTGCGCAAGGCTCGCCTCGTTCAACTGGTCGCGCAGGTGATGCGCGGTGACATAGGCGTCGGGAAAGGCGCGGTGGATGGGCAGGCTGCGCTCATGCACCAGCCCCTCGGGCTTGCGCCAGTAGCGCAGCACCTGGTTGGAGAAGCTGGGGCTGTCGGGCCAGAGCCGCAGCGCGCATTTCCAGGTGCAGATCCAGTCGGCCGACTGGGTCATGGCGGGGGTGCAATATTGCTGTTCGAAATCCGCCCGGTGTGCTGCCAGCGCCAGGCGGCGGGGCCAGGGATCGAGCACGCGGCGCGCGACATCGTGCCACCAGGGCGCGTCGGCAACCTGTCCGTCGAGGATATGGTGGATCGCCTGCGTGATCGGCGGGATCGGGCGGCCCGGATTGACCAGGATGCTGCCGCCTTCACCCTCCAGCGCCCAGCGACCGTCCTTGCCCAGCGCGACATCCTGCCACCCGATCTCGCACACGCCGTGCTGCGGCGGGGCCTGTCCGGTCGTCTCCAGGTCGATAACGCGGATGATCTGGGGCTGGGGCCGTAACATGCCCCCTATTTGGGCGCTTGGTCCGAGAAAAGCGAGGGCGCTTATCCGATGCCTATCCCATCAGCGCACGGTCACGCAGGCCGCGCCAGACGTGCAGCGCCTGCACCGTCTCGGCCACGTCATGCACGCGCAGCAACTGCACCCCGGCTTCGGCGCCCTTCAGCGCCAGCGCCAGCGAGCCGCCCAGCCGCGCGTCGACCGGCGCTTCGTTCGACAGCGCGCCGATCATCCGTTTCCGGCTGGCCCCCAGCATGATCGGGCAGCCCAGCCCGTGAAAGAGCGCCAGCCCGTTCATCAGCGCCAGATTGTCGGCCAGCGACTTGCCGAAGCCGATGCCCGGATCGATCATGATACGCGACCGGGGCACGCCCGCCGCCACCACCGCCGCGACCCGCGCCTCCAGCCAGTCGAACACCTCGGTCAGGACATCGGTATAGCCCCCGCCCCCATGCCCGCCCTTTTCGGGATCGGGGGAATGCATCAGGATGACCGGGCAACCGGCCTTCGCCACCACCTCCAGCGCGCGATCGTCCCAGAGGAGCGCGGCGACGTCGTTGACGATGCCCGCGCCCGCCGCCAGCGCGGCCTCCATGACGGCGGCCTTGCGCGTGTCGATCGACACCAGCGCGCCGCCTCTGGCCAGCCGCTCGACCACGGGAGCGGTGCGCGCGATCTCATCGCCTTCCCAGACCGGCGCGGCGCCGGGCCGGGTGGATTCGCCGCCCAGGTCGATCACCGCCGCGCCCAGCGCCGCCATCGCCATGCCGCTATCGGCGGCGGCGGCCGGGTCGCCGGCATGCCGGCCGCCATCGGAAAAGCTGTCGGGGGTGGTGTTCAGGATCGCGGCGACCTGCGGCTGGTCGAAGCACAGCGTGCGCGGGCCGATGACCCACGGCGCGCGCGGGGTGGTGAAGGCGGCGTGCAGCGCCTCGGCACGGGGCGAGCCGCCGAGCGCCTGCCCGAAGCGCGCGACGGGGACGGTGCGGCGGCTGGTGCCCTCGCGGACTTCATAGGCGGCGAACCACTGCATCCCGCCCGCGAGACGGGCGACGCTGCCGTCCTCCAGCCCGACGGGCGTGTCGACGAACTGGACGGGGCGCAGGTGCATGATGGTTCCTCAACGAAGGGAAGGAGGCTGGCCGCGAGCCTACACCCTGTAACCATCCCGGCGAAGGCCGGGGCCCAGATGCCGCGCCGTGGCCGACGATCCTCGTCATTCGGGGCGACTGGACCCCGGCCTTCGCCGGGGTGGTGCTGCGTAGGCGAAGGTTCAGGGCTGCGTGGCGAGCAGCCAGGTCTGGCGCATCGCGTCGATCGGCTTCAGCGCGCCCTCCAGCTCATAATGCCAGAAGGTCCAGCCATTGCAGGTCGGCCGGTTCTGCAACACCGAACCAAGCCGGTGGATCGATCCCGCCTGGCCGCATTCGGACAGAAGCGATCCGTCCGCGCGCACCGTCGCGCGCCACCGGCGCTTGGCATCCATCAGCGGCATGCCGGGCAGCAGATAGCCGTTTTCGACCAGTGTCCCGAACGCCACCTTGGGCTGCGCCTTGGGGCTCTGCATCGTGGCGAGCGCGCTTTCGTCGAGGGGGAGGGCAGCCTCGATCCGCTCGATTGCGGCGGCGCAATAGGCCGGTTCGCGCTCGATCCCGATCCATTGGCGTCCCAGCCGCTTGGCGACCGCGCCGGTGGTGCCGGTGCCGAAGAACGGATCGGCGATCACGTCCCCCGGCCGGGTGCAGGCCAGCAGGATGCGATAGAGCAACGCCTCGGGCTTCTGGGTCGGATGGACCTTCTGCCCGTCCTTCTTCAGCCGCTCCTGACCGCCGCATATGGGGAATTCCCAGTCCGAGCGCATCTGAATCTCGTCGTTCAGCGTCTTCATCGAGCGATAGTTGAAGGTGTATTTCGCCTTCTCGCCCTTCGACGCCCAGATCAGCGTCTCATGCGCATTGGTGAAGCGCGTGCCCTTGAAATTGGGCATCGGGTTGGACTTGCGCCAGATGATGTCGTTGAGGATCCAGAAGCCCAGATCCTGCACCGCGGTCCCGACGCGGAAGATGTTATGATAGCTGCCAATGACCCAGAGCGAGCCATTGTCCTTCAGCACGCGGTAGCATTCGGCCAGCCAGGCGCGGGTGAAGGCGTCATAGGCGGCAAAGGTGTCGAACTTGTCCCAGGCGTCGGTAACGGCATCGACATGGCTGCCATCGGGGCGGAACAGCTCTCCGCCGAGTTGCAGGTTATAGGGCGGGTCGGCGAAGATCATGTCGACCGACCGGTCGGGCAGCGAGCGCAGCGCGGCGATGCAGTCGCCCATCAGGATCTGGCCCAGCGGCAGGTCGCTTTCGCGGTGCGCCGATACCGGCAGCGTCCCGATCGGCCGTCCTACCGTCTGGATGACCCCCATGGTTTACCGTCCCTTCTACCCTCGAACCCTCGCATCGGCCCGGAACGAGTCGGTCGTCAAGAGCCGATTCGGTACCGCGACTCGCGGGATTCCGCCAGATTCGTGGAGATGTTGCGGTTCGGTGGCAGATATGGGGGGTGTGGATAACTCCGCCCCCCAGGGAGTGGGGGTGTGGCGGGGGTGACTCAATTCGCCGTCAAATCCTCCCCGCAGCGGCGCGAGGGCGAGGAAACGGGGATATCAGAGCGCCAGATCGCATTGCGCCACCGGCGCGAAGCTGCGGCGATGGAGCGGGGTGGGGCCATGCTCGCGCAGCGCGGCCAGATGCGCGGCCGAGCCATAGCCCTTGTTCGATGCCCAGCCATAGGCCGGATACAGCTCGGCCGCGGCGATCATCAACGTGTCGCGCCGGTGCTTGGCGATGATCGACGCCGCGCCGATCGCCAGCGACTTGGCGTCGCCGCCGACGATCGGCGTCGCGCTATAGTCCCATCGGGGCAGGCGGTTGCCGTCGACCAGCACATGCGCGGGGGCCTGGCCCAGCGCGGCGGTCACGGCGTCCACGGCCAGTGTCATGGCCTTCATCGTCGCCCAATAGATGTTCAGCCGGTCGATCTCTTCGGGTTCGACCACGCCGATGCCGACGACTGCGCAGGCGCGGATTTCGGCATAGAGCCGGGCGCGGGTCTTTTCGGTCAGCTTCTTGGAATCGTTGATGCCGGCGGGAATCTGCCGGGCGGGCAGGATGACGGCGGCGGCGACCACTGGCCCGGCCAGCGGGCCGCGTCCCGCCTCGTCCACGCCGCACAGGGGCGCGGGAAAATTGCTATCGACCATGGCGGCGGGACTTAGTCCGTCGGACCCGGATTGCAAATCGTCATCCGGGCCGTCATCCGGGACATCCGCTCCGCGCGGCCCTAGCCCCAGCGCGCGGCGAAGGCGGAGGCGTCCCAGCCTTCGCGGCTGATCGTCGCGAGCAGGTGATAGAAGGGGACCATGCCCAGCGCATGGCCCATCGGCCCATGGCCCCGGCCCAGATCGGGCGCGGCGGCGAGCGCGGCCTGGACGAAGGCGATGGCGCGATCGACCGCATCGGCCAGCGCCATGCCCTGGCCCAGCCCGGTCGCGATGGCGCTGGCCAGCGTGCAGCCGGTGCCATGGGTCGATCGCGTGTCGCGCCGGGGGTGCTGCCAGCGCTGCTCGCCGCCCGGCTGGACCAGCCGGTCCTCGATCACCGGCCCCTCGCCATGCCCGCCCTTGACCAGCAGGGCCGCGGTCTGGGGCCGGACCGCCGCCTCACCGCCGAGCGCCGCGAGTTCGGGCAGGTTGGGGGTGGTCAGCGCGGCCAGCCCCAGGAAGCGGCGAAAGGCGGCGATGACATCGGCATCGGCCAGCACCGATCCGCTGGTTGCGACCATGACGGGGTCGAATACCACCGGCAGGTCCAGCGTTTCCAGCCGGTCGGCCAGCGCATGGGCGGTCTCCGCCGATCCGATCATGCCGATCTTCACCGCGTCCGCGCCGATATCGGACAGCACGCTGTCGATCTGTGCCATCACCATCGCGGTAGGCACCGGATGGACCGCCTGCACGCCCAGCGTGTTCTGCGCGGTGATGGCGGTGATCGCGGTCATCGGATGGCCGCCCAGCATCGTGACCGTCTTGATATCCGCCTGTATCCCGGCCCCGCCGCCCGAATCGGAACCGGCGACGATCAGGATGCGGGGCGGGGACATGACGGTCATGATGCCCGTGCCATGCCTGTCCGCGCGGGTCAGGGCAAGCGCCCGCGCCGCGCCGCCGTCGCCGCCAGAGCGGCGGTCCCATGGCGCTCGTCCCGGCAGGATGGGGCGGTCGTCGCCCGATGGCGGGGGCACCGGCTTCATGGCGCGTTCGTGACGTTTCGTTTCCGTATCGTCGCGCCCCTTTCCTCCTCCCGCCGTCCGCCTATTTCGGGCGCGCATCCATCGGCGAGGTTTTGCGTTGCTGCGCCTCGTGGCTGCTTGAGGGAGATAGAGTTTGATCGTCGATGCCGTACCGCGCACCCGCATCATCATCGGGGAGGTCTGGCGGCCTTTGCTGGGGCTGTTCATCTGGGACGTGATCGTCACGATCGCTTATTATGTGCTGCCGTTCAAGGCGCCCTCGCTGCCGCTGACCCTGTTCGGGACCGCGCTGGCGCTGTTCCTCGGCTTTCGCACCAACTCGGCCTATCAGCGCTGGTGGGAAGGCCGGCAGCTCTGGGGCCTGATGATCAACGCCTCGCGCAATATCGCCCGCAGCGCGCGCAATTTCCTGCCCGATCCCGAGGGGCGTGACCTGAAGCGCTCGATCGTGCTGCGCCAGATCGCCTATGTGAACGCGCTGCGGTGCCAACTGCGCAGACAGCCCGTCGATACCGAGGTGCTGCGCTTCCTGTCGCGTGGCGAGGCGGAGCCCGCGCTGGCCCGGCTCAACACCGCCAACGGCCTGCTCGACGGCACCGGCCGCCGCATCGCCGATGCGCAGCGCAAGGGCTGGATCGACACCATCCAGCAGGCTCAGATGGAATCGGTGCTGGTCGACATCGCCAATTCGCAGGGCGGGATGGAGCGGTTGAAGAACACGCCGCTGCCCAACCAGTATCGCTTCATCCCCGCCTTCTTCACCCGGCTGTTCTGCGTGCTGCTGCCGATCGGCCTGGTCGAGACGCTGGGCTTCGCCACGCCGGTCGGCTCGTCGATCGCGGGGCTGATGTTCCTGGCCGCGCTTCAGATCGGCGACGATCTGGTCGACCCCTTCTCGGACACGGTCCACGACCTGCCGCTGAGTGCGATGTGCCGGACGATCGAGATCGACCTGCTCCAGGCGATCGGCGACCCCGCGCCCGAGCCGATGCAGCCCGTCGACGGCGTGTTGTGGTAAGAGGCGTTTGAAGACGCGTGGATCCGCGCGTCTTCGGGCAGTATCGGAAGGGCGGGCGATCAGGCGGCGTTGTCGATGCCGAGTTCGCCCAGTTTGCGGTACAGGGTCGAGCGACCGATCCCCAGCCGTCGGGCCACCTCGGTCATGCGGCCGCGATAATGGCCGATCGCCAGGCGGATGACATCGGCCTCGATATCCTCCAGCGGGCGCAGATTGCCGTCGGGCCGGAACAGGCTGATCCCGCCATTGTGCAGCGGCCCCGATCCGCTGGCCGTCACCGACGGCCGATCCCCGAGCGAGGCGATCTGCGGGAAATCGCAGGCGGTCAGCGCGTCCCCCTCGCACAGCACCGCCGCGCGGAAGAGCGCGTTCTGCAACTGGCGGACATTGCCCGGCCAGTCATAGCGGCAGAGCAGGGCCATCGCGTCGTCGGTGATGTCGAGCGCGGGCAGGCCGGGCTGTTGCGCGATGCGCTCCAGCAGATGCCGGGTCAGCGGCGGGATATCGCCCGCCCGGTCGCGCAGCGCCGGAATCGCCACCTGCACGACGTTGAGCTTGTAATAGAGATCCTCGCGGAAACGTCCCGCCTCGACCGCGTCGAGCAACCGGCCGTCGGCGGCGGCGATCACGCGCACATCGACCTCGCGCGCATGGCGACCGCCCAGCGGCAGGATCGTGCCCGTCTGGAGCATGTCGAGCAACCGCGTCTGGGTGTCGAGCGGCATGCCCGCCACCTCGTCCAGGAACAGGGTGGACCCGTTTGCGTCGACCATCTTGCCGATCCGCCGTTCGAACGCGCCCGCAAAGGCCCCTTCCTCATGGCCGAACAGGATGCTGTCGAGCAGGTTGGCGGCGGTCGTGGCGCAGTTGACGCGCACCATCGGGTGCTGCGCGCGCGGGCTGGCGGCGTGGATCGCCTCGGCCAGCAATTCCTTGCCGACCCCGCCCTCGCCCTCGATCAGGACCGAGACGCGGGCCCGTGCCGCCTTGGCCGCGATGTCGAGCGCGGCGCGGAATTCGGGCGCGTCGCCGACGATCTCGTCAAAGCTGAGCAGGGCGGGAATCTTCTCGGTCAGCGGGCGGAGTTCGCCGTTGCTCTGCGTCGTGACCGTCGCCTCCAGCGCGGCGAGCAGCCGCTCCGGGGCCAGCGGCTTGACCAGGAAGTCGGTCGCGCCCGCGCGCATCGCCGCCACCGCCTGCTCGACCGAATCATTGGCGGTGAGCATCAGGATGGGCAGTTCGGGGCGCAGCGCATGGCATTCGGCGATCAGCGCAGTGGCGTCCGCCCCTTGCGCCCAATGGTCGATCAGCACCGCATCGAGTTCGTGCCCCTGCGCCGAGCCGAGCACCGACGCCGCCATGTCCGCATCGGTTGCGAAAACGGTGCGCCAGCCGCCACGCTGCGCCAAGGCCGCAATCAACCGGCGTTGTGCAGGTTCGTCGTCGATCAGCAGCAGCAAACGTTGACCGTTGCGCGTCATAACTTGTCCCGTATCCCCTGTTGCGAAGGGTATAGCGCAATATTCTTAAAATCCGCGTTAAATCGGGACAGTTTTTCCATCAGTCGGAAAATCCGCCATTTCGGTGACGGGGCGATGCCGGGGGCCTGCCGACATGCAAAGGTTTTCACGACATTTCGGGGTTGATCCGACGCGCCCGGTGAATAAGCTTCGGTTTCCGGCATCCGGGCGCGGCGGCCCGCGCACCGGACACGGGGGCGAAAAGGGTGAGGTGAGGATCATGGCGGCCAATGACATGGGAAACGGCGATATGGCGGCGCATGTCGCGACCTATGGCCGGATGATCGAACTGCTCAAATGGGGCGCGATCGCCGCGGCCATCCTGGTCGCGATCGTCCTCTGGCTGATTGCCTGATCCGATGGCGCTGCATATTGCCGTCCTGCACGAAACGGGCGAGGTCGAGCGTCGCGTCGCCGCCATGCCCGAGACGATTCGCAAGCTGATCGCGCTGGGCGCGACCGTCGCGGTCGAGGCCGGGGCGGGGGCCGCCGCCGGGATCGCCGATACCGATTATGAACAGGCCGGGGCCAGGGTCGCCGATCGCGCGGCGGTGCTGGCCGGGGCGGAGATCGTGCTGGCGGTGCAGGCGCCCGAGGCGGCAACGCTGGCGGGTGCGGCGCCGGGGGCGTGGGTGGTCGCGGCCTTCGATCCGCTGCGCCGCCGCGAGTCGGTGGACGGCTATGCCGCCGCCGGGCTGGAGGCGCTGGCGATGGACCTGATGCCGCGCATTACCCGCGCCCAGTCGATGGACATCCTGTCCTCGCAGTCCAACCTTGCCGGGTACAAGGCGGTGCTGGAGGCGGCGAGCGCCTATGGCCGCGCCTTTCCGATGATGATGACTGCGGCGGGGACGATCCCGGCGGCGCGCGTCTTCGTGATGGGCGTCGGCGTCGCGGGGTTGCAGGCGATCGCGACCGCGCGACGGCTGGGCGCGCAGGTATCGGCCACCGATGTCCGCTCGGCGACGAAGGAGCAGATCCAGTCGCTCGGTGCCAAGCCGATCTTCGTCGAGGGCGTGGCCGGGATCGAGGGCGAGGGTGCCGGCGGCTATGCGGGCGAGACGAGCGAGGCGTATCGCGCCGCGCAGGCCGAACTGGTCGCCGGGCATATCGCCAGGCAGGACATCGTCATCACCACCGCGCTGATCCCCGGCCGCCCCGCGCCGCGTCTCGTCACTGATGCGCAGATCGCGACGATGCGGCCCGGCAGCGTCATCGTCGACCTCGCGGTCGAGGCGGGCGGCAATGTCGAGGGTGCGGTGGCGGGCGAGGTGGTCCAGCGCCACGGCGTGACGATCATCGGTCATCGGAACATGGCCAGCCGCCTGGCGGCGGACGCCTCGGCGCTGTTCGCGCGCAACCTGTACAATTTCCTGTCGGCTTTCTGGGACAAGGAGGCCGGGCGGCCGGTGCTGGACGCGGAGATCGGCGACGCGATCCGGCTGACCAGGGGCGGGCAGGTGGTGAATCCGAGGTTGCAGTCGTGACCGTAAATCCTCCCCTTGCAGGGGAGGTGGCAGGGCGAAGCCCTGACGGAGGGGGGTCGCGCTATCGAGAGGGGGACACCCCTCCGACGCGCTACGCGCGCCACCTCCCCTGCAAGGGGAGGAATTGAGATGTTGCAGGGTCATGGAGCGGTTGGCGATCGTGCACGGATGCTACGACAAGACATGTCTGCGCCCGAAATCACCCTATGGCAGATTCTTCGCGAACGCCCCGGCGGTCTCAAATTTCGCCGCCAGCATCCTGCGGGGCCCTATATCGCAGACTTCTATTGCCATGAGGCGAGGCTCATCATCGAAATCGATGGCGAAGCGCATAACTGTGGCGACCGTCCGCTGCGCGACATCGCCCGAGATCGCTGGCTCGCCGAACGTGGCCTTGAGACACTGCGCATCGCGGCGATCGACATCCATAACAATATCGATGGCGTGACCGGCTATATCCTCGCGACCGCCGCCAGCCGCTCTTGCGGGGAGGAGTAATCATGGACTTCATATCGATCCTGTCGGTCTTCGTGCTGGCGTGTTTCGTTGGTTATTACGTCGTCTGGTCGGTGACGCCGGCGCTGCACACGCCGTTGATGGCGGTGACCAACGCCATTTCCTCGGTCATCATCGTCGGTGCGCTGATCGCCTCGGCGGCGACGGCGGGGGCGACCGGGTCGGCGATCGCCAAATGGCTCGGGCTGGGGGCGGTGGTGCTGGCCAGCATCAACATCTTCGGCGGCTTTGCGGTGACGCAGCGGATGCTCGCCATGTACCGCAAGAAGGAGAAGCGCGCGTGATCGCCCCTGTGCCGCCTGCGCCGCTGGCTCCCGTCGTCGCGACGGTGGCGGCCAATCCCTGGGTATCGCTGGCCTATCTGGTTGCGGGCGTCTGCTTCATCCTCGCGCTGCGCGGGCTGTCGAGCCCGGCGACCAGCCAGCGGGGCAATCGCTTCGGCATGGCGGGCATGGCGATCGCCGTCGTCACGACCCTGGTCACGCATGAGATCGCCAGCCTGCCCGAAATCCTGGTCGCGATCGCCATCGGCGGCGGCATCGGCTTCGTGATCGCGCGCCGCATCGCGATGACCGCGATGCCGCAGCTGGTTGCCGCCTTCCACTCGCTGGTCGGCCTCGCCGCCGTGGCGGTCGCCTGTGCCGCCTTCCTGAATCCGGTCGCGTTCGACATCGCCGACATGGTCGTGCCGATGATCGGACAGCCTTTTGCCAGCATCCATGTCGTCAGCCGGGTCGAAATGGCGCTGGGCGTCGCGATCGGTGCGATCACCTTCTCCGGCTCGGTCATCGCCTTCCTGAAGCTCAACGGCAATATGGGGGGCAAGCCGATCCTGCTGCCCGGCCGCCATGCGCTGAACCTCGGCATTCTCGGCGCGATCGTCATCCTGGTCGCGATGTTCACCCGCGACCAGGCGCCATGGATCTTCTGGACGATCACCATATTGTCCTTCGCCATCGGCTTCCTGCTGATCGTGCCCATCGGCGGCGCGGACATGCCGGTCGTGGTGTCGATGTTGAACAGCTATTCGGGCTGGGCCGCCGCGGCGATGGGCTTCACCCTTCACAACACCGCGATGATCATCACCGGCGCGCTGGTCGGCAGCTCGGGCGCGATCCTGTCCTATATCATGTGCCGGGCGATGAACCGCAGCTTCATCAGCGTGATCGCGGGCGGCTTCGGCGCGAGCGATGCGGGCAGTGCGGGCGGCGGCGCGGCGGTCGACCGGCCGTGGAAGCGCGGCAGCGCGGAGGATGCGGCCTTCCTGATGGCGCAGGCCGAACAGGTGGTGATCGTCCCCGGTTACGGCATGGCGGTGGCGCAGGCGCAGCATGTCCTGCGCGAGATGGGCGATCTGCTGAAGAAGCAAGGCGTGCGCGTCAAATACGCCATCCATCCGGTCGCGGGGCGGATGCCCGGCCATATGAACGTGCTGCTGGCCGAGGCGAACGTGCCTTATGACGAGGTGTTCGAGCTGGAGGACATCAACGCCGAGTTCGCCCAGACCGACGTCGCCTTCGTGATCGGCGCGAACGACGTGACCAATCCGGCGGCCAAGACCGACAAATCCTCGCCCATCTACGGGATGCCGGTGCTGGATGTGGAAAAGGCCAAGACGGTGTTGTTCGTCAAACGCTCGATGGGCGGCGTCGGCTATGCCGGGGTCGATAACGAGCTATTTTACCGCGACAACACCATGATGCTGCTGGCGGACGCCAAGAAGATGGTCGAAGAGATCGTCAAGGCGCTCGGCTGAGCGTCTGATTCGGGCCGCTGTCGACTCCCGGACGGCGGCTCCGATCGGCCGGGCGGTGGACGGCGCGACAGGCGCGACGGGTCCGTGCGTCCATGGCCGGTCACGGTGACTGGACGGGGGGCATCGGTGGACGAACGGGATTATTACGGCGACGGCTTTCCGGTCGTGTTGGTCAGCGCGCCCGCATTGTCGGGCGCGGCCGAACAGGTGGTGCGCCAGGCGGGCGGCCGGGTGATGCGAGTCATCGACTGGCCCGGCGTGGCCGAGGAGATCGGGCGGCAGGCGGGGTGGCCGCTGCTGATGATCGACACGCACGGTGCCGATGCGCAGGCGAAGGAGATCGCGCTGGCGCGGATCGACGCGGTCGCCACCGCACTGGACCTGTCGGTGGTGGTCAGCCTGTCGGCGGCGGATATCGATCTGGTCGCCGCCATGCTGCTGGGCCCGCGCGTCGCGATGCTGTGCGATGCCAGCGAGATCGAACTGGTCGGGGCACTGGCGGTCGCGGGGGCGGCGCAGGCTGGGGCCGCCATGGTGCATGGTCATCTCCGCGAGGGCGAGTCCGAACGGCTGCGTCACCTGAATGCCGAGGTGGCGCGCATTGCCGAGGCGCTGACCCGGCTGTCGACGCAGACGCCGGAGGACCGGTCGGGCGGAGTCGGCGACCGGCATCAGAGCTTTCACGCCGCGCCGATGCGCGCACTGCCCGGCGATGCCGATCTGGTCCGCCGGATGATCCGCGCGCGCCGCCTGCGCGACGGCTTCTTCGCGCCCGGTCTGTTCGAGGAACCGGCCTGGGACATGCTGCTCGACCTGCATGCCGCGCATCTGGAGGGCGGGCGCGTCTCGGTGTCGAGCCTGTGCATCGCGTCGGCCGTGGCGCCGACGACCGCGTTGCGCTGGATCGGCAAGATGACCGAATCGGGACTGTTCGAGCGGCAACCCGATCCCGCCGACCGCCGCCGCGCCTTCATGGTGCTGACCGTCCGCGCGCTGGAGGGGATGGGCGGTTATCTGGGCGCGATCCGGCGGCTGGGGGTGGCTTGAACGCTGCGGCTTGGAGGGGGCGGGCCGATCGCCACTCGACCATTTGCTCCCGTCTCGGAGAGGAGCAGGATTCGGTGTTGTCCTAACCCGCCAGCGCCCAGCGGATCGCGCCGCCCAGCCGCCGGGTGCCCGCGAACAACACCGGGCGAATGGGCATGGTGCCGTCCAGCCCGTGCAGCCGCGCCGCCCAATCGGGGAGCAGCGCGATACCCGCCTGGGTCAGCCATTTGCTGACCGGGGCCAGGGCGGGGCTGGGCGGCGGCTGGTGAAGCAGCGTCCGCGCCACCGCGCGGGTGCGAGCATCTATGCGCAACTCGGGACGGATCGCGCGGAGGAAGCGCGCCAGTTGCCGCCGGTCCTCGGGCACCTGGACGGCCCCCAGACGCCGGGCCAGGCCCGCCATCTCCGCCAGATACTGGTCCGCGCGTGCATCGGGGAAGCCGGGATCGCGATAGGCGCGATGTGCACGCAGGAAACTGTCGACCTCCATGGCATGAACAACGGTCAGCAGATGCGGATCGCAGGCGGCATAGGGCGTGCCGTCGGGCAGCGTGCCGCGCACCCGCTCATGCACCGCCCGCACCCGCGCGATCATCCGCTCGGCCGCCTCGGTCGCGCCATAGGTGGTGACGGAGATGAACCCGGCGGTCCGCCGCAGCCGCCCGGCCATGTCGCGGCGGAAATCCGAATGATCCCACACGCCCGCCAGCGCGGCGGGGTGGAGCATCTGGAGCAGCAGAGAGGCGATGCCCCCCGCCATCATCGCGGTGAAATCGCCATGCACCGCCCATGTCGCCGATCCCGGGCCGAACAGCCCGTCATCCCCGGGCGGCCGCGTCAGGTCAATCTGGCGCGCGCCGACGATATCGCGGAGCTGGTCGGCAATCTGGCGGCGGACGGGGCGCATAGTCCATCAACGCGCGGACGTTGCGCGTGTTGCGCCTAGGGTGGCGTCCGGCGCATCCCTATTGCCGCTTCGCGGCGTCCCAGGCGGCGATTTCGTCCAGGAAGCGCCGTTCGATCACCAACTCGCTCGCGGTCTCGGTCGCAAGATCGACCGTGATCGAGCCGGCCCATTCATAGGTGGCGTTGCCCGACAGCGTGACCATCCCGTCCGCCTGTGCAAAGGCGCGGACCAGCCCGCCCCGGTTGAACACCACGGTCGGCCGGTCCCAGCCGATCCGTCCAGTCAGGCAGGCGGCATAGGTGGAGGCCGCCATCGCGCTGCCGCAACTGTCGGTCAGGCCGACGCCGCGTTCAAAGGTGCGGACGAACAGCGAATCGCCGCGCAACTCGACGAACGAGACATTGGCGCGGTTGGGCAGCCAGTCGGGCGCGGCCTCGCACATCCCGCCCAGCCGGACCAGTTCGGCCTCGTCCCCGGTCTCGACGAAATGGACCAGATGCGGATTGGGCATGGTGACGGCGGTGAAGCGCCGGTCCGTGTCGAGCATCGGCAACACCGCCTCGACCAGCCGCTCGGGCGCGCCATGGATCGGCCAGGCGGCGGTGGAGAGTCCCGCCGGGCCCGCCGTTTCGCGGACCGTGTAGACGCCGGGGGCAAGGTCGGCATCGCGGGTGGCGGCGGCGTGCGAGGTCTTGAGCCGGACGGTGGCGGCGTCGATCCCCAGCGCCTCGAACCCCGCCCGCGCGACGCAGCGGACACCGTTGAGGCAGGTTTCCGCCTCGCTGCCGTCGCTGTTGCGCATCACCATGCCGAAGGCAGCCTGCGCGTCGCCCGGCACCAGCAGGAGCAGCCCGTCGCCACCCACCGGCCCGTCGCGCTTGGCCAGCGCGCGCGCCACGCCCGCCCATTGCTCCTCGGCGAGCGTCAGGGTACGCGCGTCGATCATCGGGAAGTCATTGCCCGAGCCATGGCATTTGACGATCGCGAACCGCATCGGCGGCGTCTCCGGTAGAATAAGGGGGGACCGGCGCCGTCCCTAGCCCAGCACGCGCCTCGCCGCCACCCATGCCTGCTTGCCATGCCCATAAGCGATCGGGTGGACGGGGGGCTTGCCAGCGGCAGGCCGCTGTAGGACAGCCGCAGGGACCGGAAGAGAGGGGAGGGCGCGATGATTACCGCCATACGCGAGGTTCGCCGCGCCAAGGGAATGACGCTGGAGGACGTCGCGCGCGCCTGTTGCCCGCCGACCACGCCGCAGACGATCGGGCGGCTGGAGATGGGGACGCGCACCGTGTCGCTGCCCTGGCTTCACCGCATCGCCGCCGCGCTGGGCTGTACCACCGCCGATCTGGTGACGCTGCCCCTGCGCGAGACCTTGCCGGTCGCCGCGCTGCTGGGGCCGCGCGGGGCGGTCGCGCCGCGCCAGCCGCGCGCGGTTTCGCCCCCCTGCGCGACGCCGGGCATGATCGCGGTGACGGTGACCGGCGCGATCGGTGACTATCGCGCGGGCGATGAACTCTGGTGCGAACCGCTGGCACCCGATAGCTTCGCCGACGCCATGAATCGCGATATCCTCGTGCCCCGCCGCGCCGGTGGCTATGTCTTTGCTCGGTTGGCCGGGTTGGCGCATGATGCGCTGCACCTTCTGCCGTTGGAACCGGGAAGCGCGGGCGTGACCGTGCCCGCCCCCGCCTGGATCGCGCGTGTCGCGCGTCTGGTGCGCACGCTGTGACCCTCGTGTCGATCCTGCTCGCGCTGCTGCTCGGCGCGTCCGCCGCGCCGCACCAGGCCGCGCCTGCGCCCACAGCCGTCGCGCCCGCGCCGCCGCCGGTGGTGCGGCCCGAGCTGGTCCACGCCTATCCGCACGAACGCACCGCCTTTACCGAAGGGCTGCTCATCGCCGATAGTGTTCTCTACGAAAGCACGGGGCGCGAGGGCGAGAGCGTCATCCGCCAGGTCGACCTGCCGACCGGCCGGACGGTGCGGCAGGCGGTGGTGCCCGATGGCCTGTTCGGCGAAGGGATCGTCGCCTGGGGCCGCGAGCTGCGCAGCGTGACCTGGCATGGCGGTCGCGGTTTCCGCTGGAGCCGCCCGGCGCTCAAACGGACCGGCGAGTGGCGCTATCAGGGCGAAGGCTGGGCGATGACCGATGACGGGCATCACATCATTCTGTCCGACGGCACGCCGCGCCTGCGTTTCCTGGACCCGGAGACGATGCGCGTCGCGCGCACGCTGGACGTGAGCGTCAACGGGCGGCCGCTCAAATATCTGAACGAGCTGGAATATATCGATGGCCGAATCTGGGCCAATGTCTGGATGACGCCCTATATCGTGCAGATCGATCCGGCGACAGGCCAAGTGAGCGGCGTCATCGACCTGAGCGCGCTGGTGGCGCGCGCGGGCGTTACGGACCGGGATTCGGTCGCCAACGGCATCGCCTTTGACCGGGCAAAGCACCGGATTTTCGTGACCGGCAAGAACTGGCCCGAACTCTATGAAATCCGCCTGCCCGGCGGCACGGCCCGCTAGGGGCCGCCGGGCCTTCGCCCAACGGACATGGATCGCCATTTGCCGGGCACGAATGCGCCCGGCATGAGAGGCAGCGCCGCCCCCTTCGCAACCGATTGGCGATGCTGTGCAAAAGATTGAAGGAACCGGGTTTCTTGCCGACCAGTACGCGTTTCGTGGTCTCGCTGCACATGCTGGCCCTGATGGCCGAGCATGGCGAGACGCCGCTTCGATCCGAAGATATCGCGGCCAGCGTCAATTCCAATGCGGCGGTGGTGCGCGCCCTGCTGCTGCGTCTGGCCAGTGCCGGGCTGACCCGCTCGCAGCTGGGCAATCGGGGCGGCGCGATGCTGGCGCGCGCGCCAGCCGACATCCGGCTGTTCGACGTCTATGACGCGGTCGAGGATCGCAATATCTTCGCCTTTCATCGCAACCCGCCCGCAGGGGACGGGATCATCGACCGGCATATCACCGACAGCCTGGGCACGATGCTGATGCCGGTGCGCGTCGGGCTGGAGGAGGCGCTGGCCCGGCTGACGCTGGCCGATGTCCTGACCGATATCCGCGCGCGCGCCGCCTGACGGATCAGACCAGCGCCAGATCCCGCGGCATCGTGTCGGGGAACAGCGTGGCGAGCCGATCGGCCTTCAGCCCGAACTGGCGCGCCACCAGCCCGCCCATCAGCGCGCGGTAATCGGTCAGCACCGGCAGGTCGCGATTCTGGTTGAGCGTGGCGGCGGACAGCGCGACCTGCTCGCCCGCCATGCGACCGCCCGACACGCCGCCGCCCATCACCCAATAGATGCTGCCATGGCCGTGATCGGTCCCCCGATCGCCATTTTCGCGGAAGGTGCGGCCGAATTCGGACAGGACGACAACGGTGGTAGTCCGCCACGCCGCCGGCCCGATCGCCTGCGCGAACCCGGCCAGCCCGCGTCCCAGATCGCCCATCCGATCGGCGAGATAGCCGGTCGCGCCGCCCTGGTTGACGTGCGTGTCCCAGCCGCCGACATCGACGAACGCGAGGTTGAACTGATCGCGCATCAGCATGCCGATCCGCTGCGCCGACAGGGCGAAGCCCTTGGCCGACACCGCGCCACGGCTGGCCGCCTTCATTTCCTGGTCCAGCGTCTTGTAGACGGTGTCGCGCACCGTGAAGCCCTCGCTGACCGAGCGGGCGAGGTCGGGATGACCGGAATACATGCTCTGGATCAGCGAGGCCTGGCGCTGGTCGATCGGCTTGCCGACATTGGCGAGCGCGAGGTTGGGAATCGGGTCCTCGCCGCCGCGGAAGCATAGCGGCAACTGGTCGGTGAATGAGATCGGCCGTTCCTTCTGCCCCAGAATAGCGGCCAGCCGCGCCATGAAGCCCGAGCCATAGTCCCGATGCCCGCCGACCGGCTGCCCCAGCTCGATCGTGTCCTGCGTCTCGAAATGGCTGCGGCTCATATCGTCGGTGCCGGCGAACGGCACGAAGGCGATCTGTTTCGCCTGCCAAAGCGGCAGGATCGAATCCCTGAGCGTCGGATGCAGCGCCCAGTCGGCGTCGAGCGGCAGGGGGGCCTGCGCATTGGCCGGATCGGGTTTGGGCAGCGCGATGGTGGGCCGCGACTGGCGATAGAAATCGCTGCCGCTCGGCACCACGATATTCACCGCGTCATAGGCGCCGCGCAGGAACACGACCAGCAGGCGGCTGCCCGCCTGCGGCGCGGCGAAGGCGCGGCCCGCGACCACCATCGGAGCCAGGGCGGCGGCACCGCGCAGCAGGTCGCGGCGATGGACATGATGGGAAAGATGCCGGGGGAAATGCGGGATCATCATGCGATCCTCCTATCGGTGCATGAATTCGGGCGAGGAGAAATAGAGCGCGTTCCACTCGGCGGGCGAGCGCGCCTGGGCCAGGGTGGCGATGGTCGGTTTGCCCATGGCCGGCATCCGCGCGACGAGAATGGGCGAATCCTTCAGTATCGGCGGCGCGGATCGCGGGGCGGGTGTGCCCGGTGCGGCATCGGCGGGCTGGAAGAGCCGGGCGGCGCCCCCACCGATCTGGCGCGCGATGTCGAAGCGCGTCGCCATCTGGCCCGGCCCCGACCAGGCCGCGCTGGTCAGGTCATGGCCATCGGGGGTTTCGTGATCGTACAGCCCTTCGCCCATCTGGCGTATCCAGCCGATGATCGGCCGGGCGTCGGTGACGGTGCGATCGCCATAGCCCAGCCGCACCGCCGACAATGTGTAGCCGACCGGGTCCTTGAACCCGCTGCCCAGCGATCCGGCGAATTCGCGCGAGCGGATCATGGTGCGCAATACCTCGGCGATGTCGCCATGGCTCTTGCGGAAGGTCGCGGCCATCCGGTCGACCAGCGCGGACGGCGGATGGTCGCCCATGAAATAGGTCGCCATCTTCAGCGAGACGTGATGCGCCGTCGCGGGGCTGTCGGCGATCAGGTCCAGCGCCTGCTCGACCTCGGCAAAGCCCGAGCCGGTGATCGTGTGGCCCAGGAAATGCTTGGTGCCGAAATCATGGCGCGCGGGATTGAACTCGAACAGTCCGGCGCGGAGATAGAGCGGCTGGAGTTCGGGTTTCAGCCGGGGGGCATCGGGTTTCTGGTCGACGCCGACGCCGGTCAGGATGCGCGCCAGTTCCTGCACGTCCTGCTGGCTATAGCCCGATCCGACCCCCATGGAGTGCAGCTCCATGATCTCCCGTGCGTAATTCTCGTTGATCTTGCCGCGCGCATTCTGGTCATTGTCCAGATAGCGCAGCATGGCCGGGTGACGCAGCGTCGCCTCCAGCAGATCGCGGAACCGGCCCAGCGCATGGGCGCGGATCGTGTCCTCATAATCGCCGACCATCGCGCGGATGTCGCGCTTGCCGGCCTGGACGTTGAGTTGGTTGAACCAGAACCAGGTCATCCGCTCGCGCAACGCGTCGGGCGAATAGAGCGCGCGCAGGACGAAGCGGGTGCGGGCTTCGTCGGCCAGCGCGTTCATCGCCTTTTGATAGACCTCGCGCGCGGCCTTTTTCTGGTCCGGGTCCTTCAGCAGATTGGCGTTGCGTTGCAGCGCGTCGGTTTCGACGACCAGCGCCGCGACCGGCTCGCGCGAGATCCGCATCGCGTCGATCTGCGCCTGGACGGCGGGCGGCAGGGGATCGATCTTTCCGTCGAGCTGATGACGCAGCCAGGCGTCGCTGCCCGGCGGCGGGCCGGTCTCGGGAACGGCCGACGGGCCCCAGCCGAGCCGCTCGGCCCAGGCGGCATCCCGGGCCGGATCGGCGGCGCGGGCAGGCATCGCCGCCAGCAGGACCGGAGCCATTATCAGCCAGGATGCGATACGCGCCATGCTGCCATCCGCCATCGCCACGCGCCGACCGAACGGGCGCGGGCTTCTTCGGATGATAATGTGGCCAGTCGCGGCTGAACACCGGCTTGCCCGGATATGAAAAGCGCGTCAGCGCGCGGCCATGCGAACCATGGGGGCAACTGTGATGCTCATGCGAGAGCGATAGGCTGTCGCTTTCGGATCATGGCGTTGAGGATGACGAGGAGTTGCCGTGCGACGGCGATGAGGATCGTCTTGGGCGCCTTGCCCTTGGCGCGCATC
>NZ_JAVSCQ010000022.1:0-60150 GCF_040560405.1 Facivitalis istanbulensis | reverse complement strand
CCGCGCCAAGCCCGCACCCTCCAGGTGATCCATGAAACGCGCCCCTCGCAGCCGTCAACGCCATGATTTATATGCGAAATATCACGATTACGACAGCGAAATCAGCGACTTACTTGGAGAATGTGGGCTTCAATGGCTTGGCGTGAGGCCACCCCGGCTTTCCCCTTGTCAAATCGACCGACGCCTTATAGCAGCATTTGAGAGTCACTATCAATAGCATGGTTAGGGAAAATATGCGGGGGTTTCGCAACACACTGTTTTCGGCCTGTTCCGTGGGCGCCCTCCTGGGAACGGCCGCACCGGCGCTCGCCTTGTCGGCCCCGGTCATGGCGCCGGTCATGGTGGGGGACGATGGCGCCGAGCCGCAGCGTGTGCGCAGCGAGGAGATCGTCGTGCAGGGTGAGCGGGAAAAGCGGAGCGCGGCGTCCGGCACCAAGACCGATGTGCCGCTGATCGCCACGCCGCAGTCGATCGCGGTGATCGGTCAGGAGGAACTGACCCGCCGCAACGCGCTGTCGATCAACCAGGCGCTGGGCTATATCGCGGGCGTCGCGCCGAACCAGCGCGGCAATGTGGCGACGCGATACGACCAGTTGTTCCTGCGCGGGTTCCAGCCCGGCATCTTCATGGACGGGATGCGGCTGCTCGGCGGCGTCTATGCCAGTCCGCAGATCGACTTCCATTTGGTCGAATCGGTCGATGTGGTGAAGGGCCCGGCGGGCGTTACCTATGGTTCGGGTACGCCGGGCGGCCTCATCAACCTGACCAGCAAGCTGCCTTATGCGGGCGCGGGGGGCCGGATCGAGCTGGCCACCGGCAATTACGCGCTGCTGCGCTCGAGCATCGACGTGAATCAGCCGCTGGACGCCGACAATCACTGGCTGTTCCGCATGATCGCGGGGGCGGAGGAATCGGATGGCTTCATCCGCGATACCGCCAATCGCCGCTATTATGCGCGCCCGATGCTGACCTTCGCGCCCGATCGCGCGACCAGCGTGACCCTGATCCTCAATTACCAGCGCGACCCGGAATCGGCGTCCTATAGCGGCGTCCCGGTCTATGGCTCGGCGCTGCCCAATCCGTTCGGGGTGCTGCCGGTCGATTTCAACACGTCCGAGCCGTCCTATGAGGCGTTCGACCGGACGCAGAAATCGGCGACGATCCTGTTCCGCCACGACCTGTCCGACCGGCTGAGCTGGACGGTCAATGCCCGCTATCTGGCGGTCGACCTGCATTATCGCCAGATCTATGGCTCGGGCTATGTGACGCGCGGCACCGGCGCCAATGCCAATAGCGATTTTTCGACCCTGCGGCGCGGGGGCGGTGGATCGGACGAGGCGTTCCAGACCTTCACCGTCGACAATCATTTGGTCGGCAAGGTCGATACCGGGCCCTTGTCGCACACGGTCCTGGCGGGGATCGACTGGCAATATAATCGCGGCGAGAATTATCAGGGATTCTATACCGGCCAGAACGCCAATCCGGCGATCAACATCCCCGATCTCAACCTGTTCGCGCCGGTCTATGGCGTGCCTTTGCCCACCTTCTATCCCTCGCAGACGCACAATTACACCAAGCGCGACCAGGTCGGCCTGTATCTGCAGGACCAGATCGCGATCGGCAGGCTGCAACTGATCGCGAGCGGACGCTGGGACAGCTATAACCAGACCGCGCAGAATCTGAACACCAACACGGTCAGCCGGCTGAGCCAGACCGCCTTCACGACCCGCCTGGGCGCGTTGTACGAGACCAGGATCGGCCTCTCCCCCTTCGTCAGCTATTCGGAAAGCTTCGAGCCGCAGGCGGGGACCACCTGGGACGGGCGCGCCTTCACTCCCGTCACCGGTCGCCAATATGAGGCGGGCCTGAAATATCAGCCGCCCGGCACGACCGCGCTGTTCACCCTGTCCGCGTTCGACCTCCGGCGGCGCAATACCCCGGTCGCCGATCCTCGCGCCGGCACCGGCAACATCCCCGGCAACGCGCAGGTGCAGATCGGCGAGGTGTCGATCCGCGGCATCGAGCTGGACGGGCGCGGCACGCTGTCGCCCGGTTTCGACCTGGTGGTGGCCGCCACCTATAACGATCCGCGCGTGCGGCAGGGGACGCCGGTGGTCGGCACCGGCGACCAGATGAGCGGCGTCACCGGCACACGGCCGCTGGGCGTGCCGCAGTGGAGCGCATCGAGCTTCCTGTCCTATGACCTGGGCAAGGCGGGCATGGCCGGGGGGCTCGGCGGGCTGAGCCTGGGGGCCGGTGTGCGCTATGTCGGGGAATCGGATGGCACCGCGACCACGGTCGCGGCGGGAAAGACCGTCGTCCGGCGCTTTGCCTCACCCGATTACTGGCTGGCCGACCTGATGCTGGGCTATGATCTTGGCCGGGCCAGTCCGGCGATGGAGGGGCTGAGCCTGACCGCCAATGTCGCCAACCTGTTCGACAAGCGGCATATCACCAGCTGTTTCTTCAACAATGGCTGCTATTACGGGGCATCGCGGACCTTTGTAGGCAGCCTGCGCTATTCTTGGTAAGGGCGCATCCGATTCATCGAAAAGACGTGATCCCCCGTCCCGCCGCCTGCCTGGCCGGGCGGCGGACACAAAGGAGTTTTGAGGTTTGTCGACCGATACCGTGCTGCCCGAATTGACCCCGACCGCCGCCCTGAGCGTCGAGACGGTCCAGAGCGTTCATCACTGGAACGAGCATCTCTTCTCCTTCTCGATCTCGCGCCCCGACAGCTTCCGCTTCCGGTCGGGCGAGTTCGTGATGATCGGCCTGATGGGCGACAATGGCAAGCCGCTGCTCCGCGCCTATTCGGTGGCCAGCCCCTGCTATGACGAGAAACTCGATTTCCTGTCGATCAAGGTGCAGGATGGCCCGCTGACCAGCAAGCTGCAAAAGGTGCGGCCGGGCAGCCAGATCTATCTGGGGCGCAAGCCGACCGGCACGCTGGTCGCCGATGCGTTGCTGCCGGGCAAGCGGCTGTTCATGCTGTCGACCGGCACGGGCCTGGCCCCGTTCCTGTCGGTGGCGCGCGACCCGGACATCTATGACCTGTTCGACGAGGTCGTCATCGTCCACTCGGTCCGCCGGGTCAGCGACCTGGCGTTCCATGACGAACTGGCGGGCAAGCTGGCCTACGATCCCCTGGTTGGCGATATCGCGGCAGTGAAGTTTCACTACGTGCCCACCGTCACGCGGGAGCCGTTCCATACCACCGGGCGCATCGACGCGCTGATCGAGGATGGCCGGTTGTTCGCCGGGCTGCCCAGCGCGCATGGCTTCAACCCCGAGACCGACCGGATCATGATGTGCGGCAGCATGGACATGATCAAGTCGCTGGGCGCCATGTTCGAAGATATGGGCTTCCCCGAGGGCTCCAATGCGCAGCCGGGTGCCTATGTGATCGAAAAGGCCTTTGCGGGCTGATCGCCGACCTCAGCATCGGGGCCATGCCGGCAAAGGCCGGGGTCAACAGCCCGGATGGTGAGCGAGCGTTGCGACAGAATGGGGGGAGGCATGGGCGAACCGATCGCCGATGCCTCCCCTTTTCGTGTCGCCGCGCGACAGGCTGCGCCGTGCCCTAGCTTGGGCGCCCACGCGATGTTTGCGGAACTTCTCTCATCACCCCTGCACCTCATCTTCGCGACATTCGCCCGCCTCTGCGGCACATTTGTGCGACATTTGCGTCCTAACCCCGCAGCTGGGATCAAGGGATGAGGGACGACGATGCGGCTTTGGGCGGGTTTGATGCTGGCGAGTGCGATGCCGGTCATCGCGCAGGCGCAGGTGAGCGCGCCGCCGTCGTCCGACACCGCGCCGCTGTCATCCACCCCCCGCGCCGAGGTCGCGCCTGCTCCCGCGCAGGCGGTGCCGGTGCCTCCGCCCGCGGCCAGGCCACAGGCCGCCCCGCAGGCCGAGCCTGAGGATGAGGATGCGGGGCAGGGCGATGTCGTCGTCACCGCGCGGCGCGAACCCGGCAAGGTGCCCGGCGACATTCCCCCCGACCAGCAGCTCAGCCCCGCCGATATCCGATCCTATGGCGTGTCCAGCGTCGCCGACCTGCTGACCGAACTTGCGCCGCAGACGACCAGCGGGCGCGGCGGGTCGCCCGTCATCCTGCTCAACGGGCGGCGTATTTCGGGCTTTCAGGAAATCCGCGACCTGCCGACCGAGGCGATCCTGCGCGTTGATATCCTGCCCGAGGAGGTATCGCTCAAATATGGCTATCGCCCCGATCAGAAGGTCGTCAATTTCGTCCTGCGCCCGCGATTCCGCGCGCTGACGACCGAGGCGATCGGCCGGGTCACGACGCAGGGCGATGCCCCGATGGGGCAGGGACGGTTCGACTGGCTGGGCATTCGCCGCGACAAAAGGCTGAGCCTGCACGCCGATTATCAGGAAAGCGGCCGCCTGACCGAGGCGCAGCGCGATATCCGGGCGCCCGGCTCCTCCGCCGCGCTGGGCGGCAATCTCGTCACCGCCGATCCCGGCCTCGCCGCGCTGACCGGCACCAGCCCCAGCATGGTCGGGGTGCCGGGCGGGCTGACCGGCGCGCCGACGCTGGCGCAACTGGCGGGCACGCCGGCGAACAGCACCGACGTCACCCCCTATCGCACGCTGCAATCGGCGCAGCGCCAATTCGGCGCGAACATCGTCTATGCGCGCAATCTGTTCGGCAATGTCGGCGCGTCGTTCAATGCGCAGGTGCAGACGACGCAGAGCCATAGCTGGAACGGCCTGCCCTCGGCCAATCTGACGCTGCCCGTCGGCAACGGCTTCTCGCCCTTTGCCAGCCCGGCGACGATCGGCCGCCTGACCGACGCCTATGGCCCGCTGACCCAGGACAATACCGGGCTGACCGCGCATCTGGGCACCGCGTTCAACGGCGATCTGGGCAAGTGGCGTTGGTCCCTGACCGGCGCGTATGACCGTACCGAAAGCCGCGTCGCGACCGATACCGGGATGGACGTCGCGAGCCTTCAGGCGCGGCTCAACGCCAATGACCCGACCGCCAACCCCTATGGTCCGCTCGACGGGCTGACCCCCGCCGCGCGCAACTTCGCGCGGTCGACCGCGTCGTCGGGGGAGATCGACGCGCTGCTCAATGGCCGCGTCTTCGCGCTGCCGGCCGGCGATGTGCAGGCCAGCGTCAAGCTGGGCGGGCAGACCAGTGATTTCTCCAGCCGTTCGACCCGGTTCGGGCTGGTGCAATATGGCGATGTGGCGCGCGACATCGTCAACGGTCAGGTCAATCTGGACTTCCCCATCGCCAATCGCGACCGGTCGGTGCTGGGCGCGATCGGCGACCTGTCGCTCAACGTGAATGCCGGGGCGGATCATCTGTCGGATTTCGGCACGCTGACCACCATCGGCTATGGGGCCAACTGGTCGCTGCTGACCGGCGTTCGCTTCATCGCCAGCTGGACCGATCAGGAGGATGCGCCGACCGCGCAGCAACTGGGAAACCCGACGATCACGACACCCAATGTCCGCCTGTTCGACTATGTGCGCGGCACCACCGCGACGATCACCGCCGTCAGCGGCGGCAATCCCGCGCTGGTGCAGGACAGCCGCCACGTCATGAAGCTGGGCCTGACGGTCAAGCCATGGCAGCAGCGCGACATCAACCTCACCGCCAACTACTACCGCATCGGCACCGACGATCCGATCGCCTCCTTCCCCACGCCGACCGCGGCGATCGAGGCGGCGTTCCCCGATCGCTTCATCCGCGACGGGGCGGGCAACCTGCTGCGCGTCGATAGCCGTCCGGTCAACTTCGCGCGCACCGAGCGGTCGCAATTGCGTTGGGGGATCAATTTTTCCCGGCCGATCAAGTCCAGGATACAGAAGGAGATCGAGGCGTTCCGCGCCGGAACCGGGCCTAATCCGTTCGCGGGAATG
Source organism: Facivitalis istanbulensis (assembly GCF_040560405.1). Classification (NCBI taxonomy): domain Bacteria; kingdom Pseudomonadati; phylum Pseudomonadota; class Alphaproteobacteria; order Sphingomonadales; family Sphingomonadaceae; genus Facivitalis; species Facivitalis istanbulensis. The sequence goes on along the minus strand of NZ_JAVSCQ010000022.1, from coordinate 54,246 downwards.
CGTTTCCCGGGACGCGGGGGGGCGGGCGGTCCCGGGGGAGCGGCTGGCCCCGGTGGCGCACCGGGTGGTCCGCGTGCGGAGGGGCGTGGCCCGGGCGGCGGCGGTCCCCGCGGTGGCGGCTTCGGCGGCGGTCGTGGCGGCGGGCGCGTGCAGTTCGCGCTCTATCACACGCTGACCTTCGCCGACCGGGTGACGGTGGCCGATGGCGGCCCGGTACTGGACCTGTTGCGCGGCGATGCGATCGGCGCGAGCGGCGGCACCTCGCGCCATCAGCTCGAGGGGCAGCTTGGCTATTTCAACAACGGGCTGGGGGCTCGTCTGTCCGCCGACTGGCGCAGCGCGACGCGAGTCAATGGTGGGACCCTCGCCAATCCGCAGACGCTGAATTTCGGCAGTCTGGCGACGGTCGATTTCCGCCTGTTCGCCGATCTGGGGCAAAGGCTCGATCTGGTTCGAGCGCATCCCTGGATGCGCGGCACGCGGGTCAGCCTGTCGTTCGACAATCTGTTCAACCAGCGCCAGCGGGTGACGGATGCGACCGGCACGGTGCCGATCGGCTATCAGCCGGGCTATCTCGACCCGCTCGGCCGGACGGTGCGGCTGTCGATCCGCAAGATGGTCTTCTGACCGCAAACGCGTATGTTCGATGGCGTGTGAACGTTTTTGGAACGGCTTCGGAGAAGTTTCTGGTTAACCTAGGGTAATATCAGTGTCATCCTCGCCCCACTGATGTTGCGGCCTGACCAGTCAGGCGGAATATGGAGATGGACACCTGACCCCCCGGCGTTGCGGCGCCGGCGGGCAAAGCGGACATGAAAAGGGGCGCGCATGAACGATCGCCATGGGGTTGTGACGGATCCCGAGCCAAGAGGGTTGGCCGACCGCCTTCGTCATATCCATGACGAATTGCATGCGGTCGAAGCGATGGTGAGGGCCGATCGCGACGCCCGGTTGACGCCGGCGGATATCGGCCAGGTGATCCGTGCCGCGCGCGAGGGGATCGGCCAGTTTTTCGACCCCGCGCTGTTTGCCGATCCCGCCTTCGACATGTTGCTGTACGTCTATCTGGAAGAGGAACAGGGGAATGTGGTGGAAACCAGCGCCTGTTACCGCGCGTCGGGCGTACCGCGGACCACGGCGGTCCGCTGGATCAACATGCTGGTGTCGATGGGATTGTTCGAAAGCTCGCCGCATCCGACCGACCCGCGGCTCGCCCTGCTGACCCTGACCGATACGGCGCGCGATTCGATGCTGCGATGGCTGACCACGTTGCGGCCGATCCTCGACCGGCTCTGCGCCGTCGCCCAGGAGGGTAGGCCCCCCGCCTGACCGGTCTCAGGGGGTGCGGGTCAGGCGCTGGCGCAGCCGCGCGGCCAGCGTTTCCAGCGTCACGCCGTCGATCCGCGCCGCGACCGGTGCCTCCGACCGCAGGATGTCGGCGATGGCCAGTTGCGCCTGGGTGATCCGGTCGATCGACTGGATGCTGACCATGTGGCGGCGCAACGTGACCTCGTCGCTGCCCAGGTCATAGGCCAGTTCGGCCAGCGACCGGGTCAGTTCGACCAGTTCGTCGGCCAGCGCCTCGGCGAGCGGCCGATCGACCCCGGAGTCCATGACCATCGCCTGCCCCATCGGTTTAGCGTTTGCACAATTTGAGGATGTTGGCGGCCATCGCGTCGGGCGCCACCGGCTGTGACACCGCACCGCGCGACAGGATGAACTGCCCCTCGTTGCGGCCGATCGCATAGGCCCCACCCGCGAGCATCGCGCGCAGCCCGGCCGCGCCGTCCTCCTCGTCCAGCGCCAGCAACACGCCCAGGCCGTTGATCCCGGCCGCCTTGGCGACCGAGGCGAACAGCAGCGAGATGGACGGCCGCTCGCCCGACACGGGCTCGCGCGCCAGCAGGCGGATCGTGCCTTCGGGCCAGCGATCGACGACCATATGGGTCTCGCCCTGCGGCGCGAAATAGATGGTGCCCTGCTCGATCGCCATGCCGTCGGTCGCCTCGACCAGCCTGGGCGCGATCCGTTCGCGCAACTGCTCGATCATCGGGGTTAGCAGCCCGGCGCTCATCTGCTGCACCACCAGCGTCGGCGGGCCATTGGCGGGGAAATCCTGGAACAGGTCGAACAGCGCCTGGGTGTTGGCGGCATCGGCGCCGATGGCGAGCAGGCGGCCGTTCCAGTCGATCGGCGCGGGCGGCATCTTCCTGACCGGGGCGGCGGTGCCCGCGATCGTGCGCTTCAGATGCGCGTTGCGCGCCGACTTGATGCGCTTGCCCAGGCGGCTGATGATCGCATCCAGTTCGGACTGCACCGCGACCTTGGGCTTGGGGAAACAGTCGATCGCGCCCAGGCGCAGCGCCTCGATCGAATCGGCGGCGCCGGCGGCGGTGCGGGTGGAGAACATGATGACCGGCATCGGCCGCTCCTCCATGATCTCCGCCAGATAATCGAGGCCGCTCATGCCCGGCATCTCGACGTCCAGCGTCATCACCTCGGGCCGATATTTCTGGACCATCTCGCGGGCTTCCGCCGCGCCGTCGGCGGCGCCGACGACGCATACGCCCTTGATCCGTTCCAGCGCGCCCGAGATCAGGACCCGCATGGTCAGCGAGTCGTCGACGACAAGAACTTTCACATCCGCCATTACACTTACCTTCCGTAACCTGTACGCCGTTACGTCTTACTGGAGGGGGATCAGGCCGCCTCGGCCGTCGTGGCAATATTATCGGACAGGCGCTCCAGCGCCAGGATCAGGATCAGCCGCTGGTCGATCGTCGCCAGACCCTCGAGATAATGCGCCGCCGTCGCCTCGCCCATGTCGGGCAGCGGCTGCATCGCTTCGGGCGGCACGGTGACGATGTCGTTGACCGCATCGACGATCAGGCCCTGCAACTGCTCGCCGATCCGCACCACGATGATGACATGGCGCGCGCTGGGATCGGTGACGCCCCAGCCCAGGCGATGACGCAGGTCGAGGACCGGCAGAACGATGCCGCGCAGATTCACCACGCCGCGCACATGCGCGGGCACGTTGGGCAGCGGGGTGGCGGGCGACCAGGCGCGGATTTCGCGGATGGCCATGATGTCGACGCCCAGTATCTGGTCGCCGAGCTGGAAGGTGATGAGCTGACGCGACATGGTCGGGTTTCCTCGGGCCGGGGTGGGGTTAATGCAGCACGCGACGGATCGCCGCGGCCAGCTTTTCGGGGTTGAAGGGTTTGACGATCCAGCCGGTCGCCCCGGCGTCCCGCGCCCGCGCCTTCTTCTCGTCGGAGCTTTCGGTCGTCAACACCAGGATCGGCAGGTTGCGGTGCCCCGGCTGACGGCGCAGCGCCTCGATCAGGCCGAAGCCGTCCATGCGCGGCATGTTGATGTCGGTGATGACGAGATCCGGCGCGGCATCGGGCGTCACCGTGTCCAGCGTGTCCAGCGCGTGCACACCGTCCTCGGCCTCCAGCACCCGATATCCCATATCGGTGAGCGCGGCGCGCAGAAGCATTCTCATGCTGGGCGAATCGTCCACGGTCATGATGATTTGGGACACGCATTGGCCTTTCAAGGAATCGCGGGCTGTCAGAAAAATTCCACGTCGCCGGTCGAGGCGGCGGGAGGCGGAAGCGTGGGACGGGCGATACGCGGCGGCGGCGGCACCCGGTCGGTGACGTGCCGGCATCGTGCCAGGCCCAGCGCCGGGCGGAACTCGACCCGGCGTGCGCTCATGCCGCCGACATCCTCGCCCACCAGCGCGATGCGCTCATCGGCCAGGAATTTGCGCGCGAACCGGGCATTGGCGGCCCCGATGTCGCGAAAGCCGTCGCGCATCATCGCGCCGCCGAACAGCCTGGCCTTCAGGCTGTGCCGCTGCGCGCCAAGCGCCATCATCGCGTTGATCAGGACTTCCATGGCGTACACACCATAACGCTGCATGGATTTAGGATCGGTTTCCGCCGCGCCGGGCTCGGCGAGCAGGAAATGGTTCAAGCCGCCTATGCCCGCGACCGGATCGTAGAGACAGGCCGAGATGCAGCTGCCCAGGACCGTGGTCAGCACGACATCCCGGTCGCGCGACACGCGCGTCTCGCCCTGGATGACGGTGATCCGTCGCAGGCCGTCGCGCGGCGCCATCGGGTTCAGCATGGTCATGCGCGGCACCGTTCGATCAGGGCCGGCGCGATCCGGCCCAGCGACAATTGCCGGGTGACCGCGCCGATCTCCTGCGCGACGCCGGGCATCCCATAGACGACGCAGCTGTCGCGATCCTGCCCGATGGTGAAGCAGCCCGCATTGCGCATCGCCAGCATCCCGTCGGCCCCGTCGCGGCCCATGCCGGTCAGGATCGCACCGACCGCATGCGCGCCCGCCGTCCTGGCGACGCTGTGGAACAGCCGGTCGACCGACGGGCGGTGGCCGCTGGTCGGATCGTCGGGGATAAGCCGCGCGCGATACCGACCCTCGCCGCCCGCGACCTCCAGATGGTGGGTGCCGCCGGGCGCGAGATAGACATGCCCGGGCACCAGCGGCTGGCCATGCCGCGCTTCGGCGACCGCGGGCTTGGACAGCCGGTCGAGCCGCGCCGCGAAGCTGGTGGTGAAGGTCGCGGGCATGTGCTGCACGATGACGGTCGGCGGGCAATGGGCGGGAAAGCTGCCGAGCAGCGCGATCAGCGCCTCGACGCCGCCGGTGGAGGCGCCGATCGCGATCAGCGCGCCGGGGCGCGGCGTGAAATCGGCCATCGGCGTCGGCGGCGTGGCGGGATCGCGCAGGCGGACGCGGCGGCTGCCCGCGGCGGCCTTGACCGTGGCGACCAGATTGCCGTCGAGCATCCCGGCGGCGGGCTTGGCGCAGCATTCGACCGCGCCCAGTTCCAGCGCGCGGATGCTGATCTCCGCCCCCGCCTGGGTCAGGGTCGAGAGCATGACCACAGGCATCGGGCGCAACCGCATGACGCGCTCGAGAAAGTCGAGGCCGTTCATGTCCGGCATCTCGACGTCCAGCGTTAGCACGTCGGGGTCGAGCGCCTTGATCATCTCGCGCGCCTGGAGCGGGCCGTTGGCGGTGCCCACCACCTCAATCTCCGGGTCGCGGCTCAACGTGCTGGCGATCAGCGCGCGCATCGAGGGGGAATCGTCGACGATCAGCGTGCGGACGGGCATCAGGACACTTTCTGGAAAGCGGTGCGGCCGATGCAGCGGAACCGCGCCGAGACGTCCGGCGGGATGCGTTCGGCATGACCGATATAGAGGATACCCCCGTCGACCATCTGGTCGGCAAAGCGCTCCAGCAACTGCGCTTTGGTCGGTTCGTCGAAATAGATCATGACGTTGCGACAGAAGATCACGTCGAACGGCCGCTTCATCGGCCAGCCGCGCAGCAGATTGAGTTCGCGAAAGGCGATCGGTGCGCGCAGCACCGGGGCCAGTTCCTCCATGTCGCCGTCGCGGCGGCACCAGGCCGCCCGCATCGCGGCGGGCAGCGCGCGCGTGGTGTCGAGCGGATAGCGCGCCGCGCGGGCGGTGGCGATGACGCGGGGCGACAGGTCGGTGGCCAGCACGCGGAAATCCTGGTGCGCCAGCCTTTCCGCCGCCACCTTGTCGGTGCCCAGGATCGTCATCATCAGCGAATAGGGTTCCTCGCCGCTGGAACAGGCGGCCGACCACACCCGCACCCGTTCGCCCGCCGCCAGCCGCTCGGCGAAACCCGGCCACAGCGCGCGGTGGAAATGCTCGAAATGATGGTTCTCGCGGAAAAACGCGGTGTGGTTGGTGGTCAGCGCGTCGACCGCGCGCGCGCGTTCCTCGGCATCATTGGCGATGCGGGCGAGATAGTCGGGAAAATTGTCGAGATTGCAGGCGCGCAGCCGTCGCGCCAGCCGCCCATAGATCAGCTTCGCCTTGGTATCGGGCAGCAGGATGCCCGATTCGCGATAGATCAGGTCCGCGATCGCCTTGTGGTCGGACGCCGAAAAGGCGAACTCCATCTCACGCGGGGACAGGGCGGTCAGGGCCGTCACGCGGCCAGGTCCTCGATGAGCAGGCCGGGGCCGCGCCCGTCGCGCCGCCAGCGGCCGATCAGCGCGTCGACGTCGAGGATCAGCGCGACATGGCCGTCGCCCAGGATGGGTCGCACCGGCCAGCCCGTGGATGGCGCGGTAATTGGCCTCCAGGCTCTTCACCACGACCTGCCGCTGGTCCTGGATCGAATCGACCATCAGCACCGCCTGGCCCTGGTCGCTTTCGACGACGATCAGCACCGCCTCCTCGGGCCGGGGCGTCGCGCCCGTGACGCCCAGTTGCTCGCCGACGCGGTGGACCGGGACATAGGTGCCGCGCACGTCGAGCAGCGGCGACTGGCCGCCGACGAACTGGACCTCGTCGATGCCGGGGCGCAGGCTCTCGACGATATGGGTCAGCGGGATGACGAAGGTCTGGTCCCCAACGGTGACGATCATGCCGTCCAGCACCGCGAGCGTCAGCGGCAGGCTGAGCGAGAAGCTGGACCCCTTGCCCAGCTCGGACTGGATGCCGATGCGGCCGCCGAGCGCCTGGATGTTCTTGCGCACCACGTCCATGCCCACGCCCCGCCCCGAAATGTTGGAGACGGCGCTGGCGGTGGAAAAGCCGGGGGCGAAGATCAGATTGTCGATCTCCTCGTCCGACATCTGCGCCTCGGACGAGATGATGCCGCGTTCAATTGCCTTGGCCCGGACGCGTGCGCGGTCGATGCCGCGCCCGTCATCGGCGACGGTGATGACGATCCGGCCCGACTGGTGCGCGGCGGACAGGGTGACGACGCCCTCGGCCTCCTTGCCCAGCGCCTTGCGATCGGCGGGGGTTTCCAGCCCATGGTCGACCGCGTTGCGAATGAGGTGGGTCAGCGGCTCGCCGATGCGCTCGACCACGGTCTTGTCGACCTCGGTCATCTCGCCCTGAACCTCCAGGCGGACGCGCTTGCCGGTTTCGACCTCCAGCTCGCGGATGATGCGCGGCACGCGGCTGAACACCGTCTTCATCGGCTGCGCGCGGATCGCCATCGTCGAATCCTGAAGCTCGCGGGTCAGATGGTCGAGATCGGTCAGCTCGGGGATCGAGCCCATGTCGTTCTTGGACAGGCGTTGCGCCAGCATCGCCTGGGTGATGACCAGCTCGCCGACCAGATTGACCAGCCGGTCCAGCCGGTCGAGATCGACGCGGATCGTCTGAGCGGCAGCGGCGACGACGCGCGGATTGCCGGCGGCCTCGGCCAGCGGCACGGTCGGTATGGTCGGGGTCGGGGTCGGGGTCGGCGTCGGGGTCGGCGTTGTGGTTGGGGGCGGGGCGGGCGTGGAAGCCGCCATGGGCGTGGCCGTGACCACCGGCGCGGCGGGGGCCTCGACGGTTTCGACGACCGGATCGGCCTCGATCATGTCGGCGCGGGTGATGGTCAGGCGACATTGCGGGTCGGCAAAGTCGAAGACCGCCCGGATGTCTTCCTCGCTCACCGTGCCCGGCAGCGCGAGCACGAAGCCGATATAGGCGCGCTCGGCATCCAGCCCGTCGAGCTGCGGTAGCGCGGACAGGTCGGCGCGGATCGTGCGCGATCCCATGCGCGCCAGTTCGCGCAGCGCCAGCATCGGCTCGGCCCCATGGTCGAAGGCGCGCGGGCCCGGATGCACGGTGACTATCCATTCGGGCATGGCGGGGGCAGGCGCGGCGGCGGGCTCCTCCAGCATGGCGAACAGCGCGTCGAAATCGTCGAGCGGCGGGGCGGCGGCGGGGGCCGGATCGGCCTCCCTCGCCGGGGACGCGACAGCCCCGGCCACCGGCTCGGCGGCGGCGATATTTCCCTCGGCCGCGGCTGCCAGCCGGTCGAGCATCGCCTGGTCGGACGGTGTGGCGCCTTCACCGCGCGCGGCGGCGACATGGTCGGTCAGCGTGTCGAAGGCGGCGACGATCAGGTCGATCAGCGGTTCGCCGAGCGGCAGCGTGCCGTTGCGGACCAGGTCGAGGACCGTTTCATAATGGTGCGAGAAATGCTGCAACCGTTCATGGCCGAACGCGCCCGCGCCGCCCTTGATCGAATGGACCGCGCGAAAGACGGTGTTGATCGTCTCGTCGTCGTGACGCCCGCGCTTCAGATCGGCGAAGGCGCTCTCCAGCGCGACCAGCCCTTCCTCGCATTCCTGAAAGAATATCTGCTGGATCTCATCGAGATTCATCGGGACGGACCTTTCAGGCGGCGTTGGCGACGAGGTCGTCCAGCCCCGCCAGGCTGATCATCGCGGACAGGGCGTCGGACGGGTGGCGCAGTTCGAAGTCGATCGCGGCCGCCAGCGCCGTCGCCTGGGCGCTGGCCAGCACCTGGAGACAGGCCTGGCCGACCTGCGCCACCTGCGCTCCGTCGAGCGAGATCGTGTCCCCCGCCGCGATCAGGTCGAGCAGGGCCTGGCGCAGCGGCGGCGCGGCGTTGGTGTCCAGCACGGGGGCGAGTGAGTGGGCGGTCAAGACAGGGCTCCGGGGCGCGTTCGTGACAGGAAGGGCGGGGCGTTGCCGTCGCTCCCCGCCCGGGCGGCGGTGGCGGGATACGCCGTCATGATTCGGTCCATTCGTCTTCGTTGACCGCCAGCGCGACCCGGCCGGCCCGCGCGATACGGTGCCCGGCGGCGGCGGCGCGCCGTTGCAACGCATGGACCGGTTGCGCCGTGGCGGGCGCGGCGACGGCCCGGACGATCGGCTCGGGCAGGCCCGTCGCAGGGCCGTCCGCGTCGGCGATCCGGAACCGGGCGATCTCCTGCGCCAGGCCATCGGCTTCGATCGCCAGCGCGCGGGCGGCGGCGGTGGCCTGCTCGACCATCGCGGCATTTTGCTGGGTCACGCCGTCCATCTGCGACACGGCGATATTCACCTCCTGCAGGCCGATCGACTGCCGGTCGGCCGAGGTCGCGATATGCTCGACCAGCCCGCTGATCTCGGTGATGCGGCCGATGATGCGTTCCAGCGCCAGGCCGGTCTCGCTGACCAGCCCCACGCCCGCCTCCACCTGTTCCGAGCTGGCCAGGATGCGCGCCTTCACGTCCTTGGCGGCGTCGGCCGAGCGCTGGGCCAGCGCGCGCACTTCGGAAGCGACGACCGCGAAGCCCCTGCCCGCGTCCCCGGCGCGCGCTGCCTCGACCCCCGCGTTGAGCGCGAGCAGATTGGTCTGGAACGCGATGCCGTCGATCACGCTGATGATCTCGGAGATTTCGGACGAGCCCCGCTCGATGCCGGCCATCGCCTCGACCGCGCGGCGCACGACGGTGCCCGAATGCTCGGCCTCGCGGCGGGCCTCCGACACGGCGTCGTTGGCGCGTCTGGCCCCTTCGGTCGCCTGGCGGACGGTCGAGGTGATCTCGTCCATCGCGGCGGCGGTTTCCTCCAGGCTCGCGGCCTGCTGCTCGGTGCGCTGCGACAGGTCATCCGAGGCCTGGTGGATGTCGTTGGCGCCGACATGGATGCCCCGGGTCGCGGCCACCACCTTGCCCATCGCCGCGCCCAGCGACTGGATCGCGCGGTTATAGTCGGCGCGGAGCTGTTCATAATCGGCGGGGAAGGGGGTGCGGATCGTCTCGCTCAGATTGCCCTGCGCCAGCTCGCCCAGCGCCTTGCCCAGCGCCGTGACCACGACCTGCTGGGCTTCGGATGCCTGGCGCACGTCCGCGGCGTTGCGGCGAAAGACCTGCACGGCCTTGGACATGCGACCAATGCAGTCGCTATAGTCGTCCAGCAGGACGACATTGTCCAAATCTCCAGCCGCCAGCTTTTCCATGCTGGCGACACTGGTCACATAGGGGTTGCAAATCAGTGAACGACTGACGCTCGCCACGATCAGCGTCAGCACCAGCAGACCGGTTGCGGCGATGACCGGCGCGGTCGGCGCGAGGTGGCCCTGCGCCGCGATCGTCGTGGCCAGTCCACCGGCGGCCAGGCCGCCATAGAGCAGCGTCAGAACATCGAACTTGGTACGTATCGGCGCCGCTCTGGCAAACCAGGAAAACATGATCCGAAACCCTTCCATCGACCTTGCGGGCCACGCCCGCGACAGGGGAGGCAGATCGATCGGGCGGGTGCTGATCTTTCTGCATATCTGTCCATTATGGTCAGATGCGTAAAGATCGGGTTTCGGGTCGAGCCTGTTCCACGGAAAGGTTTTATCGGATCAATGATCGGACAGGCTTTTCAACATGCCCATTGTGGATAGGATTTCGATCCAATAGCCATCGGGGTCGGTGATGAAGGCGATGTCCTTCATCTTGCCGTCCTGCGGCTTTTTCTTGAACGGCACGCCCAGCGATTCGAAGCGGGCGCAGGCTTCCGTAACGTCCGCGACGCTGATGCCGAGATGGCCGAAGCCGCGCGGCTCGGTATTGCCGTTGTGATAGCCCTGGAAATCGGGATCGGACTCGGTGCCCCAATTATGGGTCAGTTCCAGCGTGGTTTCGCGGTTGAAAATAAACTTTGCGCGTTCGGCGGGATCCTCGGGAATCGCCTCGCCATCCGCCAGATACGCCAGGAAATAGAGCGAGAATCGCATCTCCTCGAAATCGAGGCGCTGCAACAGGGTCATGCCCAGCACGTCCTGGTAAAAGGCGAGCGAAGGCTTGGGATCGCGGATGCGCAGCATCGTCTGGTTGAGCACGAAGGACTCGGTGCCGGTTGGCCGGGGCATGGATCAACTCCTGACTGGAACGGACATGGCCCCCCGCCCGTGAAACGGGGCGGAGGGCCATCGGTGAAACCGAACGCGACGCCGTATCAGGCGAGTGTCAGGCCGACATCCACATTGTTGCGGGTCGCGTTGGAATAGGGGCAGACCTGATGGGCGGCCTGGACCAGCCGCTCGCCATCGGCGCGATCGACGCCGGGAAGATCGACCAGCAGGTCGACGGTGATGCCATAGCCGCCCTCGTCGCGCTGGCCGATGCCCACCTCGGCGGTGACGGTCGCGTCCGGCGGCACGCGCACCCCCTCCTTGCCTGACACCGCCTTCATCGCGCCGAGGAAACAGGCGGAATATCCCGCCGCGAACAGGGTTTCGGGGTTGGTGCCCTCGCCGCCGGGGCCGCCCATCTCCTTCGGGACGACCAGCTTGACGTCGACCGAACCGTCTTCCGACCGCGAGGCGCCGTCACGACCGCCGGTTGCGGTGGCTCGGGTCTTGTAGATGGCATGCACGCCCATATCGGCTCTCCCATGATGATATCCGTCGGGGGCACAATCGCGGGACAGCCGCCGTCGTTCCATCGCCGGTGCCGCGCGCGGGCGGGATCGCGACGATCGCCGCTCAGCGTGCGGTGGCCCGGATCGCCGCGTCGGACCAGCCGCCGCCCATCGCCTGATACAGGGTGATATAGGCGGTCAGCTGATTGGCCTGCGCCTCGGCCAGCGCCAGTTCGGCATTCAGCAGCCCGCGCTGGGCGTCCAGCTGCTCCAGATAGGAGGAATAGCCTGCGCGGTAGCGGTTGGAGGCGATGCGCAGGGCATCGGCCTGCGCGGTGCGCTGTCCGGCCAGCGCCGCCGCCTGTTCGCCCGAACGGCGGACCGAGGCCAGGCTGTCGTCGACTTCGCGAAAGGCGGTCAGCGCGGCCTTGCGATAGGCAAAGGCCGCCTGGTCGCGCCGGGCGGCACCCGCATCCGCCTGGGCGCGCAGGCGCCCGGCGTCGAAGATCGGGGCCAGCACGCTGCCGCCGATCGAAAAGACGGTCAGCGGGTTCTTGAGCGCGTTGGACAGCACCACGCCCGCCGATCCGGTCAGCCCAAGGCTGGGCAGCATCGCCGCGCGCGCGCTGTCGAGCGAGCGGTCGGCGGCGACCAGCGCCTGTTCGGCCTGATACAGGTCGGGGCGGCGGCGCAGCAGGTCGGCGGGCAGGCCGTCCGGAATGGGCGGGCGGACCAGCCGGTCGATGGGCAGGCCGCGCGGGATCGGGCCGGGGTTGCCGCCGACCAGCACGCTCAGCGCGTTTTCCTGCCGGGTCACCGCCAGCCGGGCGGCGGCGACCAGTTGCTCGGTCGAGCGATATTCGCCCTGCGCCTGCCGCAGTTCGAGATTGGAGGTATAGCCCGTCTCCGCCCGCCGCCGCGCGATACGCAGCGCGTCGGTGCGGGCGGCCAGCGTCTCCTCGGCGATGTGCAGCCGGTGGTCGAGCGCGCGCAGGGTGACATAGCCGCTGGCCACGCCGCTCGCCAGTGCGAGGCGGACGGTGTCGCGCGCCGCCTCGGTCGCCAGCAACTGGGCGCGGGCGGCGGCGCGGGCGGCGCGCAACCGGCCGAACAGGTCGGCATCATAGCTGGCCTGTACCAGTGGTTGTCCGCCCAGCTGATCGAGCCCGGTGCCGAAGGCGGTGACGCTGCGCGCTTCGGATGCGGACGCGCCCGCCGTGACATTGGGCGACAGCTGTGCACGGGCCAGCCGTTCCTGCGCGCGCGCCTCGTCGACCCGTGCGGCGGCGCTGCCCAGATCGGGGCTTTCGGTCAGCGCGCGGGTCACCAGCGCCGTCAGTTGCGGGTCGCCAAAGGCCTGCCACCATTGGGCGGCAATCGGCATGCCGGGGGCAAGCGTGGTGCGCCAGGCGGGCGGCGGCACGACCGCGCTGCCGACCGGGCTGGCCGGACGCGGCCCGAGGCAGCCCGCGAGCACCAGCGCACCCGCCAGCGGCAGGAGGTGCCGCGTCCTCATCGGACCTTCGGCCCGCCGGAGGTATCGACGCGGGCCTCGACCGACATGCCGGGGCGCAACCGGGCGCTGAGCGGCTGGCCGGGATCGATGCGGATGCGCACGGCGATACGCTGCGGCACCTTGGTGAAGTTGCCGGTCGCATTGTCCGATTTCAGGACCGCGAACTCCGAGCCCGCGGCGGGGGAGATGCGCTCGACATGGCCATTCAGACGCGCATTGTTCAGGCCGTCGACGGTGAAGCTGGCCGGTTGGCCCACCGCCATGCGGGAGGTCTGCGCTTCCTTGAAATTGGCGATCACCCAGGTTTCGGGCGGGACCAGGAACATCAGTTGCGAACCTGCCGTGACATATTGGCCCAGCCGCACGCCGACCTCCGACAGGCGGCCATCTTCGGGCGCGCGGACCAGCGTGTTGGACAGATCGATCTGCGCCAGCCGCCGGGTGGCCTCCGCGCCCGACACGCCGGCCTGCTGCCCGCCGCGTCCGACTTCGACCGTGCGGATATCCTGTCGCGCGATCTCGCGCGCGGCCCTGGCCTGGCGCAGCGCGGCCTGCGCCTGGCGCAGCGCGGCGAGCGTCTGGTCGCGTTCGCGCAACGACACCGATCCGTCGGTCACCAGATCCTCGACGCGCGCCATATCGGCCTGCGCGCGCATCAACTGCGCTTCGGCATTGGCGACGGCGGCGTCCTGCGCCGACAGGCTGGCGGTGCGCGAGGCCTGGGCCTGGCGGCTATTGGCCAGCGTCGCGGTCTGCGCCTGAACCTGCGCGTTCGCCTGGTCGACGCGCTGACGATAGATGCGGTCGTCGATCTTCACCAGCGGCTGGCCGGCGCGCACCATGTCGAAATCGCGGACCAGCACGGCGGTGACATAGCCGCTGACCTGTGGCGCGATCACCGTGGTGCGTCCGCGGACATAGGCGTTGTCGGTGGACTGTACGTTGGTGGCGAAGGGTGGCAGTCGCCAGGCCGCCAGCACCGCCGAGACGCCGCCGACCACCAGCAGCACGATCAGCAGGTTCGATTGCCACCCGCCCCTGGGCGGGCTCCAGCGCGATCCCGGCACGGTGGCGGGTGCGGGGGGCGCGGGCGGCGGCACGCCGGCCTCGGCGGCGGCCTCCTCGGTCATGGGGGTGGGCGAGACGGGCGAGCGGATGTCGGTCATGACGAAGCCTTGGCAGCGGCGCGCGCCCGCCGGGCACGACGCCAGGTCAGCAGCGCGAGGAACAGGGTGACGGCGGCCGCCAGCGCGGCAACCAGCCGGAAGACATCGTTATAGGCGCGGATATTGGCTTCGCGCGTCGCCGCCCGCGAAAGCAGCGCCGCGCCTTCGGCCCGGGCCAGGACAGGGTCGCCGACCACGCCCGCGACCCGCGCGCCGCCCGCCATGATCCGCTGGGTCACTTGCGGATCGGTCGGGTCGATATTCTGGACGATCGCCGCGCTATGCGTCTTTTCGCGGATCGTCTGATAGGTGCCGAGCAGGGCGGTGCCGCCCAGCCCGCCGATCGAGTTGAGCATCCCGAACAAGGCGATGAAGCTGATGACATGCCCGGCCCCCTGTTGCAGCGCGCGGGTCATGCCGAACAGCAGCGACGGGCCGAGGAAGAAGGTGGTCGAAAAGGCGATCAGCGCCTGGGTCGCGTAAAGCTGTGGCGCGCGGGTGAGGTTGGTGGAGAAGCTGTCGGCAAAGGCGGCGATGGCGACCAGCCCGATCGCGAACATGATCGGATGGGTCAGCCGGTTCACGTCCAGCGTCACCGCGCTGGCCACCACGCCCGCGATCGATGCCACGAAGACGATGGTGAACAGCGTGCCGAACTGGTCGTTATTCTGCCCCAGCGCGGTCAGCAGCCCGACCGCGCCGAAATTCTGTTCGGACAGGACGATGCGCGCCATCAGCGTGACGATCGCGAAGCGGACGATGTCGAGCGAGCCGAGCCACTGCGTGTTGAGCAGCGGATGGGCGCGGTGATGCTCGATCCACAACGCCGCGACGAGCAGCGGGATGGCGATGGCCAACGCCCAGCCGATCCACGCCGCCTGGGTCCACCAGTAGAAGCGGCCCTGTCCAATCACCGCGCAGAACAGCCCGATGGCGGGTGCGTACAGCGCGAAGGTCAGGAAATCCAGCGGTTCGAATGCCTTGACCCGTTCGGTCGGGGGCAGGCGCAGCGCGGCGACCGCCGCCAGGCTGATTGCCGCCAGCCCGAATTCGAACAGGTAGAGCGTGCGCCACTGCGACATGGCGAGCAGGTCGGGCGAGAACAGCCGCGCCAGCGGCGTCGCGCATTGCGGCACGCCGATGCCCAGCACGATCGCCTTCAGCCGCCATTTGTTGGGCAGTGCCTGCATCATGTAATAGAGGCCCAGCGACGTCAGCGCCGCCGCCGCCATGCCGCTGGCCGCGCGCACCGCGATCGCCGAGCTGAAATCGCGCGCGAACAGATGGGCGAAGGCGAGCAGCGTGTAGAGCCCGACGAACAGCAGGGCGAAGGGGCGCAGACCGAATTGCTGGCGGAACTTGATGAGCAACAGGTTGATCGACGCGTTGGTCATCACATAGGCGATGGGCAGCCACGCGATCTCGGTCGGATCCAGGCCCAGCCCGCCCTGCAACTGCGTCGTATTGGCCGAGACCAGCGCGTTGCCCAGTCCGCCGGTCAACCCGATCAGCACCGCGATCACGCCATAGGCGATTCGGCGGTGCAGCGGGTGATCGAAATTGCCGGGGGACCCCGGAATGGCCGGGCGTTCCTGCGGCGTGAAGGCCCATTGCTCCTCACTCCAGAACTGCCGCAATCCTGTCGCCATCCTCGTCCTTTCGCCCCGTCGCGCCGAACGTGCAACCCGTCGAAACGGATGCCGGGCAAGAAGGGCCTAAGCTCCTGATCGGGGAGAATTGTTCCATCCCCGGTATGATCGGGGGCCGGGACGGGCTCTTGAGCGGCCCGCATCCCCATGCGACCACCATGGCATGACGTGGCGCTTCCTTCCAGAGCGGGTGATATCCCGGTCGTTCCAGGCCGCCGGAGCGGCGGTCCTTGTCCTCGCCGCGCATGCGGCCGCGGCGCAGGATCGGCGCGTGGTCACCGAACCGGGCCTGCCCGCGATGGTGTGCGCCACCCTGGCCCCGACGGGCCCGGACGACCAGACGGGCTCGGACGACCAGACGGGGACGATCCAGCGCGCCATCGATCGCTGTCGCGCCGGACAGGCGGTGCGACTGGTCGCGGGACCGGGCGGGGGCCGTTTCCTCAGCGGCCCGCTCCGCCTGAAGCCGGGCGTGATCCTGTGGATCGACAGCGGCGTGGTGCTCGCCGCGACGACCGATCCCCGCGCCTATGATCGCGGCAACGGGCTGTGCGGGACGATCGATGCCAGGGGGGCGGGCTGCCAGCCCTTCGTGACGATCGAGGGAGGGCGCGGTGGCGGTATCGTCGGCGACGGCACGATCGACGGACAGGGTGGTGCGCCGATGGCCGGACGCGACGAAAGCTGGTGGCAACTGGCCCGGCGCGCGCAGCGCGAGGGCGGCAAGCAGAACGCCCCGCGCCTCATCGTCGTTCAGCAGGCGCGCGATGTGGCATTCTATCGCACGCTGTTCCGCAATGCGCCCAACTTCCACATCCTGCTCGACGGCGTGTCGGGCGCGACGCTTTGGGGCATCCGCATCGATACCCCCGCCGATGCGCGCAACACCGATGGCATCGACCCCAGCGCGTCGCAGGACGTGACCATCGCGCACAGCTTCGTCCGCACCGGCGACGACAATATCGCGATCAAGGCCGGGCATGGCGCCACCCGCCATGTCTCGATTCTCGACGATCATTTCTATTGGGGACACGGCCTGTCGATCGGCAGCGAGACGATCGCGGGGGTCAGCGACATCCTGGTGCGCGGGGTGACGCTGGACGGCACCCTGTCGGGGCTGCGGATCAAGAGCGATGCCAGCCGGGGTGGCCTGGTCGAGGCGGTTCGCTATGAGGATGTGTGCCTGCGCGGCAACCGCCGGCCGATCGATTTCGACACCCGGTATGACGCCGGTGCAGGGGGCATGGCGATCCCGGTCTATCGCGGCATCGCCCTGTCGCATGTCACCGGTGCGGGCGGCGCGCTGGTGGTTGGCGGCCATGATGCAGGCCACCTGCTTGAGGTTATGCTGGACGATGTGCGGTTCGACCCGGACGCGGTGTGGCAGACCGCCTATGCGCAATTCACCGCCGGACCCGGCGGCGTCACCCCGCCGCCGCCCGGCTTGAGCGCCTCGGCCGTGCCGGCGACAGGCGATCGGTGCGCGGGCCGCTGGGCCTCATTCCCGGACCAGCATCCATGACACGGTAACGGATCGGGCAACGGATATGGGGATGCACGTCCGAGCACGCCCCATGCCCGGCGCGGTGGGGATCTGACGATCCCGACACCGCCGCGATCGCTATCCGTCCAGCATCGCCCGGATGCGCGCCGCCAGATCGGCGAAATCGAACGGCTTGGTGATGAGCGCCACGCCCGCATCCAGTCGCCCGCCATGGACGATGACATCGCGCGCATAGCCGGTGGTGAACAGGACCTTTAGCGAGGGGAACAGGCTGCGCGCAGCGGAGGCCAGATCAGCCCCGGTCATCCCGCCGGGCAGCACCACGTCGGAAAACAGGAGCGCGATCCCGTTCGCCTTCGGTCCCTCCAGCAAGGCGAGCGCCGACGCGCCGTCCTCTGCCTCCAGCACGTCATAGCCCAGTTCGCGCAGCGCCTCGGTCGAATAGGCGCGGACATCGGCATCGTCCTCGACCACGAGGATCGTTTCCGATCCCCGGTCGGGTCGCCCGGCGGGCGGCGGGGCGTCGCCCGTGTCGGTCGTCTCGCCGACGAAGCGCGGCAGGAACAGCGAGACGCAGGTGCCCTGGCCGGGGTGCGATTCGATCTGGACCTGACCGCCCGATTGCTTGGCGAAACCATAGACCATCGACAGGCCCAGCCCGGTACCCTTGCCCACTTCCTTGGTGGTGAAGAAGGGTTCGAACACGCGGCCCAGTGTCGCGCGATCCATGCCGATGCCGGTATCGCTGACATCGATCGCGACATAGTCGCCCGGGTCGGTGGGATAGGGCACCGGCCCCGCCACCATCGCCGCCTGCCCGTCCAGCCGGGCATTGCGCATGGTGATCGACAGGGTGCCGCCCAGCGGCATCGCGTCGCGCGCATTGACCGCCAGGTTCAGGATCGCGCTTTCCAACTGGTTGGGATCGGCCTCGGCCGGCCACAGATCGGGGCGGCAATCGATGTCGAGCGTCACCTGCTCGCCCAGCGTCCGGGTCAGCAGTTCGGACAAGCCGTCGACCAGCCGCGCGATATGGACCGCTTGCGGTGCCAGCGGCTGGCGCCGCGAAAAGGCGAGCAGCCGCTGGGTCAGGGTCGCGGCGCGCTTGGCCCCCGTCATCGCGTTGACGGCGGCACGGTGCGCGCGCGGCTGCTCGTCGGCGGGCAGCAGGCGTTCGAGCAACTCCAGATTGCCGACCACGACCTGAAGCAGATTGTTGAAGTCATGCGCGATGCCGCCGGTCAGCTGGCCGACCGCTTCCATCTTCTGGCTCTGGCGCAGCTGCGCCTCCATCTCGGCCAGCCGTTCCTGCGCCGTCAGTCGGTCGGACACGTCGGTCGCGAACTGATAGGCACCCAGCGGGGTACCGTCGGCGGCGATCAGCGGGCTGAAGCGCAGCTCGTAATGCCGCCGTTCGCCGTGCAGATCCTCCAGCGCCTGGATGACCGAGAAATCCTCTCCCGCCAACGTCCGCGTCCAGTAGCCGCGCATGACGGACAGGATCTCGGGACGCCCGGCCATCGCGTCGCTTTTCAACTGGCCGATCTGCGGCCGGATGCCGAACACCCGTTCGAAATCATCGGCGGCCGCACGGTTGATCGCCAGATAGCGATGGTCGAAGCTCAGAACCTGCACCAGCGTGCCGGTCGAATCGATGATGTCGGCGAACAGTTTGCGCTCGGCCAGCGCCTCGGCCACCCGGCGCTCCAGCACGGCGTTGACGTCGCGCAGCGTCTCTTCGGACTGGCGGCGCTCGTCGATGTCGATGATCGAGCCGACCATGCCCAGATAGCTGCCATCCTCGTCGAAGCGGGGAAGCGCCGAGATCATGACCCAGCGATAGCGGTCGTCCCCCCGCCGCAGCCGGAATTCCAGCGTGCACGGTTGCTGGTCGGCGACCGCCCGGCGAACCGTGCGTTCGAACAGCTGGCGGTCCTCGGGATGAAGCACGTCGATCCAGCCGAAGCCGAGGCCGCGTTCGGGCGAGAGCCCGGTATAGGCGGTCCAGGCATGGTTGAAATAGATGCAGCGGCCATCGGCCTGGCTCACCCAGATGATGACCGGGGCCTGATCGGCCACGTTGCGGAACCGCACCTCGCTTTCGCGCGCGGCGGCGACCGCATTTTCGCGCTCCTGCCGGTCGCGCATCCGTGCGCTGCAGTCGAGCATCGTGGCCAGGATGCCCGCCGGCTGGCCATCTTCGCCCGACAGTGGGATATAGTCCAGGTCGAACCAATGCTGCTGGGCCACGCCATTTCGTTCCAGCGTCATCGCCTGGTCGCGATAGGCCAGCGCCCGCCCGCTCAGGCCCGCCGCCAACACCTGTTCGTTGAACAGCCGCGTCTCGGGCCAGGCCTCGGTCACCGGGTGGCCGAGGATCGCGGGATGGCGGGTGCCCGCAAAGTCGGCATAGGCCGTATTGTAGATCAGGATGCCGTTCGGTCCCCACAGCGTGCTCATGGGGATGGACGAGGACAGGATGATGCTGATCGCGGTCAAACGACTCTGCGGCCAGGACACGATCGGGCCCAGCGGCGTCGCGGCCCAATCATGGGTGGCGATTCGTCGCCCCATATCGCCGCTACGGGCCAGGATGGCGGCGAATCCCGCCGGCAGGTCGGCCGGTATAAGATCCTGGGCCATCGCGGTCATGCTTCGTTCATCTCCGCCCTTATTTTGCCCGCCCTAGTCCCTGCTGTAACGTCGCTTCGTCGCAAGGAATAGAGGCGAGCCGACGATCTTGTCCCAGTTAGATGCAATTGTTTTCAGCAACATGAAGACGCCTGCCGGTCTTTGTCGCGAAGGCTGTCTCAATCGCGGGATTGTTTCGCCGCGCCGCGATCACACTTTGTCACGGACCCGATAGGCAGTTGCCATGTTGCCCTGCTAGAGATGGTGCAAAATACAGGAGAGACCGGCATGGACCGACAAATGCACCCCGTACCCGATTGGGCCGGCAGTGCTTCGATGACGGCGGAGGGCTATCGTGTGGCCTATGACGCGGCGCGCACCGATCCCGACGGATATTGGGGCGAACAGGCGCAGCGGCTGGACTGGATCACGCCGTTCACGGTGGTCAAGGATACCAGCTTCGCCGAGGCCGATTTCCGCATCAACTGGTTCGCCGACGGCCAGTTGAACGTCGCGGCCAATTGCATCGACCGCCATCTGGACACCCGCGCCGACCAGGTCGCGATCCTGTGGGAGGGCGACGCGCCCGGCGCCGAACGCCGCATTACCTATCGCGACCTGCACGAACAGGTCTCGCGCCTCGCCAATGTGTTCAAGCGGCTGGGCGTCGCCCGGGGCGACCGGGTCACCATCTATCTGCCGATGATCCCGGAGGCCGCCTTCGCGATGCTGGCCTGCGCGCGGATCGGCGCGGTTCATTCGATCGTGTTCGGCGGCTTCTCGCCCGAAAGCCTCGCCAACCGCATCATCGACTGCGATTCGCGCATCGTCATCACCGCCGATGGCGGCTGTCGCGGGGGCAAGCCGGTGCCGCTCAAGGCCAATGTCGACGCCGCGCTCGACCATGACGGCGTCGCGGTCGACCATGTCGTGGTGGTGCGCCACAGCGGCACCGAGGTGACGATGAAGCCCGGCCGCGACCAGGATTATGCGACGCTGATGGCACAGGCCTCGCCCGATTGCCCGGCCGCGCCAATGGGGGCCGAAGACCCGCTGTTCATCCTCTATACCAGCGGTTCGACCGGCAAGCCCAAGGGCGTGCTGCACAGCAGCGGCGGCTATCTGCTCTGGGCGGCATGGACCCATCAGCATGTCTTCGATTATCGCGAGGGCGAGGTCTTCTGGTGCGCCGCCGATGTCGGCTGGGTCACCGGGCACAGCTATGTCGTCTATGGCGCGCTGGCCAATGGCGCGACCACGCTGATGTATGAAGGCGTGCCCAATTATCCCGACCATAGCCGCTTCTGGCAGATCGTCGACAAATACCGGGTCGCGACCTTCTATGCCGCGCCGACCGCGCTGCGCTCGCTGATGCGCGAGGGCGATGAATGGGTGAAGAAGACCGATCGCTCTTCGCTGCGCATCCTGGGCTCGGTGGGCGAACCGATCAACCCGGAGGCCTGGGAGTGGTTCTACCGCGTCGTCGGCGACAGCCGTTGCCCGATCGTCGACACCTGGTGGCAGACCGAGACCGGCGGCCATCTGATCGCGCCCCTGCCCGGCGCGGTGCCGCTCAAGCCCGGTTCGGCGACGCTGCCGCTGCCCGGCGTGCTGCCGCAGATCGTCGATGCAGAGGGCAAGGTGCTGGAGGGTGCGACCGAGGGCAATCTGGTCATCGCCGATAGCTGGCCGGGGCAGATGCGCACCGTCTGGGGCGATCATGACCGCTTCTTCCAGACCTATTTCACCACCTATCCGGGGAAATATTTCACCGGCGACGGATGCCGCCGCGACGAGGATGGCTATTACTGGATCACCGGCCGCGTCGACGACGTCATCAACGTGTCGGGCCATCGCATGGGGACCGCCGAGGTCGAATCGGCACTGGTCGCGCATGCCAAGGTCGCCGAGGCGGCGGTGGTAGGCATGCCGCACGACCTGAAGGGGCAGGGCATCTATGCCTTCGTCACGCTCAACAGCGGGGTGGAGGAAGACGAGGCGCTGCGCGCCGAACTGGTCCAATGGGTCCGTCGGGAGATCGGGCCGATCGCGACCCCCGACGCGCTGCAATTCGCACCCGCGCTGCCCAAGACCCGCTCGGGCAAGATCATGCGCCGCATCCTGCGCAAGATCGCGGAGAATCAGGTCGATGCGCTTGGCGATACCTCGACGCTGGCCGATCCGGCGGTGGTCGACCATCTGGTCGCCAACCGGATCGAACCGGGGAAGAAGGCGGCGTGATGGGAGGTGGGGGCCGCTGACGGGGCGGCCCCCACCTCCGGTCGACTGCGTTCAGGCTGAACGGGGTGCAAGATCGATCGGCATGCCTTGCTCCGGCCAGCCGGGTTGTGACGGCGAAGGGCGCGCCACAGCTCCTGCTCAAGGTGTCTTGCGTACCGGCGGCAGGGCCGCACAGATATCCACTCCGCCCGCCGGCACGGTGAAGAAGGCGTTGCGCCGATTCTCACGTCCCTTGATCCAGGCGGCGAAGCGCGGACTGACCGTTTCGCGATACTGATAGTGCGGGCGTTGCGCGGGGGGCAGTTCGCTCGCCAGCCGTGCCGACATGATGGGCAGCCGCTGCGCCTCATCCTTGTAGAAGCCCAGGTCGCCTGTCCCGCGTGGCAGGGTGGAGAGCGCCTCCATGCCGTCGATCACCCGGCCCGCCACCGCGATATTGCGGTCCAGTCCGCGCGGCGAATGGCCGATGGTGGTGTAGAGTTCGGCCCCGGTGCCGGTGCTGGGCGCGAGGTCACGCGCGACACCGACCATGCCATAGCAATGCGGAATCCATTCGCTGTCCGCATTCCCCGCCAGCGGCCAGCCGTCGCGGCTATAGCCCGCCCAGGCGGCATAGGGGTCGGGCTTGCTCAGCCGCGCCACCGCGCTGTGGCCCGCACGGACATATTCGGCCGGAGGATTGGCGACGATGCCGGTCGGCAGCGGCTTCCTCTCGCTCGCATCGCCCCATTGCGCGACGTAATTCTCCTGGACGCGATAGACGCTGGTGCCCGCATCCCACCAATGCGCCCGCGCCAGCGCCCGGATATTGGCGACATGCACCGGCGCCTGCGCGGCGGCGAGCCGCAGCGTGACGGTCCTGCCGTTGGACAGGGTGAAGATCAGCACTTCGTCATCCGGCACCGCGATCCAGTCCCCGGGTAGCGGATCGCCGGATAGCGGCGTGTTGGGCGGGGGCGTGCTGGAGAGCGTTGGGGTTGCCGGAGCGGGAGCCGCCTGTGCGACCAGTGCGGCGAGGGTCAGGGCGAGCGTCATGCCCGCAAGTCTGCCCGAGCGCTCCACCCCACGCAATCGCTTGCGCGGGGCGCGGAAGCACATTAGGGGCGCGTGTTCCAGGCAGAATATCCTGCGGAGCGGTGGCCGAGTGGTCGAAGGCGCTCGCCTGGAAAGTGAGTATACGGCAAAACCGTATCGAGGGTTCGAATCCCTCCCGCTCCGCCACTTCAGTCCCTGAGTGGGCACTGAGTTTACGCTGTTTTTTCCGGTGAGCGCCTGTAGCAGCCGGGTCTTCGATCCCATGATCCGAACCTCGCCGTCCGCCACTTCGACGCGCTGGGCGAGCGCGCGCAGGTGATCGCGGCGGTAGCCTCCGCCTTCAAGGCGGATGCGCTGGCGCGCGGTCTTGGCGAAGGTGCGGACCATCTGCGGCGTGATGGCCTTGGCGCCGGAGGTGTCGAGCATGGCTTGGGCGCGCTCGGCATCGGCTTTGGCCTGGTCCCTGATGGCCTTGAGGCCGTCGATGCGGTCTTTCAGGGCCGGGTCGTCAATGTCGGCCACGCCCGCCTCGATGGCGTCGTAGAGGCGCTTGAGCCGTAGTTCCGATTCGGCGGCGCGCTTGTTCAATTCGGCGATGTGCTCGCGGCGGCGTTCGGATTGCTCCTGCCGCCGGTCGAGAACGCTGGCGAGGATGATTTCCAGCCGTTCGGGCTGGAGAAGCTGATCTTCCAAATGGCTGGCGACAAGATCGTCCAGCTTGTCCATCGGCACGGCCATGCCCTCACAGGCGGTCGGTCCCTGCCGGGCCTTCATCGAGCAAGCATAGTAGCGATAGCGCCCGCCCTTGCCGGTGCGGATGGTCATGGCCCCGCCGCACTTGGCGCAATGGATCAGGCCGGTGAGCATCGTGGGGCCGCTGATGACGGCGGATGGCGTGACCTTCGGGTTGCGGGCCTTTAAGAGCGCCTGCACGGTGTCGAAGGTTTCGCGGTCGATGATCGGCGGAACCGGAACCGTCACGATCTCGCTGACCGGCTTCAGTTCCTTGGTCTTGCTGCGCTTGTTGAACTCATGCTCGCCCATATAGGTGCGGCGGGTCAGGATACGGTGAACTTGCCCGATGCCCCAGCGCCCGCCATCGCGGGTGAAGATGCGGCGGCTGTTGAGATAGGAGACGATGTTCTTGACGCCCATCTGGCCGGTCGCGCCGTCGCCTTCCAGCGCCAGGCGATAGATCAGCCGCACCGTGTCGGCGTGGAGCGGGTCGATTTCCAACTTCTTCTTGGTCTTGGCTCCGCGCTGCTCGGCCGCGACGACACGGTATCCGATAGGAGGAAGCGAGCCGTTCCAGAAGCCTTGGCGGGCGTTCTCCTTCAAGGCCCGCATGACGTGCTTGGCGTTTTCCTTGGACTGGTATTCGTCAAACAGCGCCATGATCTGCCGCATCATCTGATGCACCGGATCGTCACCGATCTCCTGCGTGATCGACAGCAGCTTGACGCCGTTCTTCGCCAGCTTCCTGACGTAGAACTCCATATCAAAGGCGTCGCGGAAGAAGCGGCTGAACGAGTGGACGATCACCACGTCGAACGGCGCGGGCTTGGACGTGCCCGCCTCGATCATGCGCTGGAACTCTGGCCGGCGGTCGTTGGTCGCCGAAGCGCCCGGCTCCACGTAGGTCTCGACAAGCTGATAGCCACGCGAGGCGCAATAGGCTTCGCCCTGTCGCTTCTGGTCCGGGATGGAGACATCATGCTCGGCCTGCCGCGCCGTCGAGACGCGCAGGTAAAGGGCGGCGCGTAGCGGGACGGTCATGGGCGATGTCTCCTATGATGATTGTCCAGCGGTTATTGGTCCGTTGGCGATTTTGAATGAGGTGAAGTCCTCGAAGACCCACTTGTTTTTCAAAGTGTTGTAGATGATGCCGAGGAACTTCCTGGCGGTGGCGATGATCGCCTTGCCGCTGCCGCGCCGCTCTCTGATGCGGCGATAGTAGGCGTTGAGATACCCCGAGTAGCGGATCGCGATCAGGGTGCACTGGACCAGGGTGGTGCGCATCAGCTTGTTGCCGCGCTTGGTGATGCGGCCCCGGTTGTCGGTTTCGTTGGACTGGCTGACCCGGGGCACGATGCCGAGATAGGCGGCGAGCTTGTCGGCGCTCTCGAAGTCGTCCACCTTGCCGATGCCCGACAGGAACACCGCCGCCGCGCGGGGACCGATGCCCTTGATGCTGACCAGGCTGTCAAAACCGTCGAGGCCTTGGGCGGCCGTCCTGATCTCCGCGTCCAGGTCGGCGATGGCGGCGGTGAGGCTCAGCGCCTGGTCGCGCACCACCCGAAGCTCGACCTGCTCCAGCGCCGAGAACCGTTCGATTTCCAGCGCCAGCAGCCGTCGCTTGCTGGCCAGCCCTTCCTTCTTCAGCTTGACCCCGTGGCGGTTGAACAGGGCGTGGATCTTGTTGAGCAGCCGGGTGCGCTGCTTGACCAGCAGGTCGCGGGTGTGGACCGGCGAGCCCAGTTCGGTTTCCGCCTTCGACTTCAGCCGCGTCTCGGGCAGCATGTCCTTGGACAGGAACAGCGCCAGGGCGCGGGCGTCGTTGCGGTCGGTCTTGCTGACCGACTTGCGGATCACCTGGAACTGCCGCGGGTTGACCACCGCCACCCGGCCGACGCAGGGCGCCACCTCGTCCCGGAACCACGCCGAATTGCCCGTCGCCTCGACGGCGATCTCGTCGTCGGCGTCCAGGGTGGCGCAAAACCGGTCCAGGTCCGCGCGGGCGAGCTGGTAGGTCTCGAAACTCTCCGTGCCGCCCGCTTCCCGGCGGCAGACGGTGAAGGAATTCTGATGAAGATCGACTCCGATGAAGGCCATGGCTACACTTCTCCCGTTGGTGGGAGGCGGAACCCCGAAGGGGGGCGTGAACGGCCAAGCCAGACTCCTATTCGAGGTCGCCGGCAGCCACCGGGCCTCACGCTGGTCGTTCGGACACAGGCGACGGGTAATCTCCTTCACAGGGTCAAACGCCCTAGAAACCGCATGCAACCTGCAGCCTATCCGCCTCTCCCAACACCTTAACCGCATCGGGATCATTGGCCGCTCACAGCCCATTCATGCCATCTCCTTCTCGAATAATGGTCCCTGCCCGTATCATCGGGCCGCATGGTCCCGCTCAGGCAGCCTTCTTCACGGGACGCGCGCGCTCGACCCGTTCGCGCTCCTTGGGTGTATTCATCACCTCCCAAAGATCGTTACGCCGCTGCACGTTGAGCCAGAAGTCGGGGCTGTTGCCGAACACACGGGCCAGGATCAGCGCCGTCGCGGCCGTCACGTTCCTGCGGTTGCCGCACAGTTCGTTGACGTGTTTGCGCTGGACGCCCATCGCCTCGGCGAGCGCCCCCTGCGTCAGCCCCATCGGCTCCATGAACTCTTCGGTCAGTATCTCGCCGACGGTCGCCGGCTTACGCTTGGTGGTCAGCATGTTTTTGCCTCGCTCTCATCGGTAACTGTGATCGTCCAGATAAATCCCGTCCGCCTCGCCGCGCTCGCCATCCCAGCGGAAGATCAGCCGCCATTGCTGGTTGACGCGGATCGAATGGAGACCTGCCAGATTGCCTTTCAGTTTCTCAAAGTGATTACTGGGCGGCACGCGCAAGTCCTGATCGGTCACGGCGTCATCAATCATCTGGAGCTTGCGGAACAGCCGGGCTTCCAGGTCGGACGGGATGTTGCGGGAGTGGACATCATCCACGAAAAAGGCCCGCAACCATTCATCCCGAAAGCCAACGATCATTCCGTCGCTCCGCTATGAGTATATGTACCGCACTACAACTCATATTGCAATGGGGCGCGTCAAACCTCGGGGCCGAACAGTTCATCGAACAGGTCTCCGAACCATTGCTCGAACACCTCGATCTCGGCCTCTGTGACCGGAACGGGATGGGGCCAGTCGTCGGTGACGGTCCAGGTGGATAGGTCGTGTTTGGGCGGTCTGCCGGGGAACGGCCACGGATAGCCCAGCAGCGCCTCAAGCTGCTCGGATGCCGTGGGCGGCCTGACGCGCTGGGCGCGGGACCACGCGCCGCGATCAGACGCCATCGAGGTCGCGCCCGCTTCCGGGCCGCCACGCTACGGGATTGGCGACCCATCGGTCGATGTCGGATTCCTTCCAGCCCGCGCCGTTGACGCTGATCTTGATCTGGGGCGGGAACGTGCCCTCGGCGATCTTGCGGTAGATGGTCGACCGGGACAGGCCGGTGCGGTGGAGGACGGTGTTCAGGCGGATGATACGGTCTGGCTGGCGCATGGCCGCGATGCCTCCTGCTGGCTGTTTCTGGGAACTGCCAAGACAGGCAAAGGCAAGGATTTGTTGTTGTGCAATAGATAGTTAGGCGTCGTAGGGCTGTGGCGAATAGGCGGCGGAAAATAGGATGGTTCTACAGCCCGAGCCCCCGGCCCCGACCGAGCCCGAACGTGAGGGTGAGGTCGCGGCCGACGCCCATCCCCGAATCGAATGAGATGCCGAGTTCCCGCTTGCGGCCCGCCAGAAGGGATTCCATCTGCGGGTCGCGTTCGAGGCTGTGGGCCATGTTCCCCATCTCCGCCCGTGCGGCCCTGTGACCGGCATAGTCGCCCGCCGCATACCGTTCGTCGCTGGCCCTGTGGAGATTTTGCCAGCGTTCCACGAAACGGTCGGCGCGCAGGCTGGGATCGGTGCGCAGCTCGGTTTCCAGTTGCAGGGCGCGGATTGCGCGCCGGGCGTCGCCGGACGCTGCCTCCGCCGCAAGCTCCGGGTTTTTCTTGTAGGCGGCTTCGGCGTCGTGCGAGCCGTAGGGGCGCACCTCCTCGAACCGCTGGCGCGCCTCCTGCAATTCCCCGATCTGATCGGGGCTGGCCTTGTCGCCCCGGTTCTGCGCCGCGAAGATCGAATCCACGGCGCGGGCATGACGGACGAGCGCCCGGCCACGGGCGCGGCGCAACGCCGCCTCCGGGTCCTCCTCCACCTTCCTTTCCGGCCCCTGTCCGCCCTCGGCGGGCAGGCGCAGCCCGTCGAAGATGCTGCGCACCTTTTCGGGAACCTGCCTGACGATCTCGACAACCCGTTCCACCCGCTCGCGGAAGGTGATGCCGCGCCGTTCGGCGTAGTCGCGGGCGGGTTCAAAGTCGGTCGCCATGTCCTTGGCGCGGTCGCGCGACATTGCGCCGACGAGCCGATCCCGGCTGGCGAAGTCGTCATGGCCGTAATGCAGGTCGATGCCGTCGCGGTGCCGCGACAGGGCGACGTAGCTGCCATGCGCGTCCATGCCCGGCGTCGCCAACACATGGGCGCGGTCCACGGTCATGCCCTGCGCCTTGTGGATCGTCGCGGCATAGCCGTGGTCGATCTTGTTGTAGTCCTTCAGGTCGAACGCGACATTGCGCCCGTCGTCGGTGCGGACGGTCATGCTCTGGGCACCGACCTGCTCGACGGTGCCGAGCGTGCCGTTCTTCACGCCAAGGCCGCGCTCGTTTTGCAAGAACATGACGCGATCCCCAGCGGCAAAGCTGCGTTCGCCGCGTTCGACCGTCAGGCGCACGTCATCGCCAAGATCTCCCGCTGCCCGCATCCGCTCGCGCGCGGCCTCGTTGAGCGCGCGAACCTCGTCGTTGGTGTGGGTGAGAATGATGCGGCTTGCGTCGGGGTTCGCCTGCCGGTCGCGGCCCCAGCGGTCGATCAGGTCGCCGCGCGCCTGCTCGCGTGACTCGGCCTCATGGACCATACCATGCTTGTCGTAGGCGTGGATCGCATCGCCGGTTCGGCTGGTCGCCAGGTCGCGGGTGGCGTCGCGCTGCCAGTCCTCGCGCTGGCGGCGCACCTCGCCGATCTCCGCCCCGCCGTGGCGCTCGTGGATCGAACGGAACGCCGCGCCCGCCTCGATAGACTGCAACTGCTGCGGATCGCCGACCAGCACCACCTTGGCCCCGGCCTCGGCGGCATGGGATAGCACGCGCTCCAACTGCCGCGTGCCGACCATGCCCGCCTCGTCGATGACAAGCACATCGCGAGATGTGAGAAGGCCGCGGCCCTGTCCCCAGCCATGTTCCATGCTGGCAATGGTGCGTGACGCGATACCCGATCCGCTCTCCAGATTCTCGGCGGCAATGCCGGACAACGCCACGCCCCGGACCTCGTAGCCCGCCGCCTCCCAAGCCTCGCGCGCCGCCCCCAGCATCGCGCTCTTTCCCGTCCCGGCATAGCCGACGACGACACCCAGGCCGCGCCCGTCCGTGACATGCGCCAGCGCCTCGGCCTGCTCGCCGGACAAGACAAGGCCGCGCGTTTCCGCGCGCGCTAGCGCCACCTCACGATCCCTGTCGTTGACCTCATGGCGTTCCCGTTCGGCCATCAGTTCGGCCGCGCGGTGCAAGCGCTGTTCGGTCTCGATCATCTCGCGGGTGGTGAAGCGATCCTGCCCAAGTCCGTCCTTGCCGAGTTCGACCAGATCGGGCGCGTTGCGCATTGCGCCCATCACTTCGTTGAACTGGTCGATCCCGTCGCTGTGCCGGTGCGCGAACATCGCCATGTCGCGCCACGTGAAGGTCGATTGCTGGTGCGTGATTGCGTCCAGCGCGGCGGAAGGATCGGCGATGATCCGCGCGCCGTTCTCGCGGGCAATGCGGCGATGATCCTCGGCGCGGTCGGCATCAAGCCCGGCGGCTTCCATGCGCTGCGCGGGTGCGCCAATCTTGGTTTGCGGCTCAAGGTCGATGCCCTGCGCCTCAAGGCTGCGATGGTCGATCCGGGCGTCGATGTCGAGTTCGGCCAGCCGCTCGTTGACATGATCGGCCCAACGCCCACGCCATCGCTCGACCAGCTCGGTGCGGTTCCAGTCCCGCGCCTTCGGGCCAAATCCGTCCGCGTCCACCGACCGCATGGTGAGCATGACATGGGCATGGGGCTTGGGCTGGCCGTCCGCGCCCATGTCCAAATGCACATTGAGATCGGCGATCATGCCCTGATCGACAAATTCCCGCGCCACGAAATCGCGTGCCAGTTCGATGCCCTGCGCCTGTGTCATTTCGCGGGGAATGGCGAACTCCACCTCGCGGCAAAGCTGAGCGTCTTTCCGTTTCTCGAACGCCTCGACATCGTTCCAAAGCTGTTCGCGGTCGCGCCATTCCTCCGGCGCGTTCTCCGGCAACATGACCTCGGAATGGACGACACCACGCTTGGCGGAAAAGTCCTGATCGCGGCCCAGCCGGTCGTCGCGCAGCCGCGAGGCCGAGCGATAGGCGGCGGCAGCGACCGCGCTGCGGCCCGCCGCGCGTCCGATGACCTGAACGGAGAAATGGTAGATCGCCATGGCGACCGACCAGATACTGCCCTCAAGCGCACGTCGGAACGACGTATAAGCGCGCCCTCGAAACTAATTTCTCGGGACTGCTCGCGCCGTTCCAGCCCGTCCCGGCAACCTTACAGCATCGCGGCAGGCGCTCAACTATCATCGCTCCATCGACAGCTTATGGAGGACGTGATGCGCAAGCCACGGGACTTCGACGCGGAACTGAAATCGCTCGAAGACAAGACACGAGACCTGAAAGCCCGAAAGGTGCAACAGCTTGGCGAGTTGGTCATCTCGACCGGAGCCGACGCCCTCAGCGCCGACGAACTGGCGGGCGCGCTGATCGTGCTGGCGGAGACGAAAGATACCGGAAAGAGGGAGGCATGGGCGAAACGCGGGGCCACGTTCTTTCAGGGCCGGTCGCGGCGATCTGCACCAGCGCCTGACCGCGACGCTGGCGGCGCTCAACCGCAATCGGACAGCGCGCAACCGGCATCAGGCGGCGCGGGCGCGGCGTGACATGCGCACCTGGCAGGTCGAGCGCCGCAAGCGCACGCGGCATCTGATCGAGCTCGGCGGTCTCGTCGTCAAAGCGGGCGTTGTCGAACTCACCGGCGACGACCGCGCCATCCTCTACGGCGCGCTGCTCTGGATGGCCGAAAAGCTCAAAAGCGACCAAGGCAAACATGCGCGAAACCTGTGGGTCGAGAAAGGGAAGAAAGCTTTCGAGGCGACCACGGGAGCGGCTGCATCCAGCGAGGGCGCCGAATCCGTACTCGGCGGCAACATCCCGGACGATCCGCGCTGACGCCGCAGCAACTGACGCACTGGCGCCGCGCGGCCCGTGACGGGTTGCTGGCGCTGCCGGAGGCGAACGGCATGGAGACGCCTGCTTTCGTTCCTCTTCAGGTGAGCGAGCCACAGAAGACGAGCGATACGGCCCAGCCCGTCGAGATCGTTGCCGACGATGTCGTGATCCGGCTGCCCTCGGACGCGCCCGCGACGCGCATTGCGGAGATCGTCACGGCACTGAAGGGGCGCCGGTGATTGTCCCCGGCCAGCACATGCCAATCGTGATCGCGACGCGGCCGGTCGACTTCCGGCGCGGCCACGACGGGCTCGCGGCGACGGTGCAGAACGAGCTCGGCCTCGACCCGTATTCCGGCCTGACGGTGGTCTTCCGCTCGAAGCGCGGCGATCGCCTGAAGATCCTGGTTTTCGACGGCAGCGGCCTGGTGATGACGTACAAGAGGCTCGAGACGGGCCGCTTCACCTGGCCGCCGGTGCGCGACGGGGTGATGCATCTGTCGCGGGCCCAGTTCGAGGCCCTGTTCGAGGGGCTCGCCTGGATCCATGTCGCGCCGCGCCCTGTGGTCTGGCCGGCTGCGACCAATTGATTCAGTTGGGCACCATCCGGTGTCGCCGAGCGGCCTCGGCGGCTACACTGCAGCCATGTTGGAGAGCGGCCAATCTCCCGATCTCGAGAACCTGTCGGCCGACGCGCTGCGGGAGCTGATCGGGGCTGAGCGCGCGCAGGCAGAGGTCGAACGCGAGCGGGTCGTGGTCGAGCGCGCGGCGCGGCAGCATCTCCAGTCGGAGGTCGCCGACCTCAAGGTCCATGTCGCCCGCCTGGAGCACCTCGTCGAGGAGTTCAGGCGCGCGAGGTTCGGCCGCGCCTCGGAGAAGCTCGACCCCGACCAGATGGCGCTGGCGCTCGAGGACATCGAGGTGGCGATCGACGAGGCCGAGGAGGCGGAAGGCAGGCGGACGAAGGCAGCCGAGAAGCCCGAGCAGGATCGGCCGAAGCGTCAGCCGCGTGCCCTGCCGAAGCATCTGCCCCAGATCGAGCGGGTGATCGAGCCCGACAGCATCCGCTGCCCGTGCGGCGGCGGCGACATGGTGCGCATCGGCGAGGATCGTTCGAAGCGCTTCGACGTCGTGCCGGCGCAGTACCGGGTCCTCGTCACGGTGCGGCCGCGCTACGCCTGTCCGCACGGCCGCGCCAAGGTCGTGCAGGCGCCGGCCCCGGCGCATCTGATCGAGTGTGGCCTGCCGACCGAGGCCGTGCTCGCGAACGTGATCGTCTCGAAGTATGCGGATCACCTGCCGCTCGCCGCCTGCCCGTCGTGCCAGATGATCTTCAACAGATCGCCTCGACGCCCGCGGAAGCACAGAAGATGTGGCCGCCGAGCGGATCGCGCTTCAAGACCTCCTGCGCCACCAGCGCCAGGGAGGCGAATCCCTTCCGCATGTCCGTGTGGCCGGTCGCGAGCCACACCTTCACGCCGACCGGAACCGGGATCAATTCCAACACGATCCGCTACGGCACCATCGGCCCATTTGGAAATCCCTCAGAGTCAGGAATTCACGAGCCGGGTATCAGTCATCAGGAAGCAATGCCTTTTCACGTATAACGTTCACGGATCGTCGAATATGCTCGGCAAGCGCGAATACCGCCTTATCCGTGTCCCGCGCTATCGTAGCTTTGAATATTTCCTCATGCTCGTTGTGCACGTCACGCGGAATCGGTCCCATAGTGCCAGAGATCCGACGGTAGCGTTCGGAGTTTTGAAACAGAACCTGTCTAAAGCGAGCAAGCCAAGCTGAAGGCGACGCCGCCGCAAGCGCCTCGTGAAATTCCTTGTTCCGAACTTCCCACGCATCGAAGGCAACGGCGGGATCGGCCTCAAGTCTTTCCTGCGTCTTAGCAAGGCGGTGGAAGCACGTGATAAGGTTATCTTCCCAGACGTCATCACCCAGCTCGATGCTCTCAGCTAACGCGCTTGTCTCCAATTTTATGCGCGCATTTGTCAGATCCTCAAGGTCCGACAGCGACATCGGCGTGACGCGAAACCCTTTTTGGCCTTCTGTGAGTACAAGCTGATCCGACATCAACCGAGTCAACGCCTCGCGGAGGGTGCTACCGCTAATACCGAACGACGACTTCAGCGCTTCGAGATGAAGCTTGGAACCTGGTGGGTACACTCCTTCAATGATCCGGCTTCGAATTGCTGCATGCGTAAACTCTATGGCCGTTGGTTTCTTCTCCGCAAACCGCGCGCCACCAAGTTCCGCACCAGACCCGTTCTTAATGTTCCCGCGGTCAACCATCTCTCGTCAGCTCCCAGTCTGCCTGACCCAACGTTGGCGCATGATTCTACCGCACCGGAAGATCGTCCCCGACGACGCGATCCGGTACCGAAAGTCGATATAGCCTACCCCAGCGGTTTTCGTGCCACCAAACCCATTGACAGGCCAGAATATCGTTTTTAAGTTCGAAAAACGATATGAGAGGTGCGGAGCACCCAGATGGAGAGGAAGCGCCGTTCGGTGGGGGTTTTGCGCCTGCCTTGACGTGCCAATCCCTTCATTTGCGCGCCCGCCATTTCTGCAGTGGAACCTGCGGAAAGCAGTTGTGGCGAACGTCCCGAGGGACAGGAAGGGATATCATGCAGGAAGCTTATCCAGACGTTGCCCAAACAATTGACGCAAACGGAATCGCGACAAACGTTCACGACGTCGGATCGGGTACGCCTGTCGTGCTGATTCATGGCTCTGGACCCGGCGTCACGGCTTGGGCGAACTGGAGAGCGGTGATCCCCGCGTTGTCTCGACACAGGCGCGTCGTCGCACCCGACATGGTGGGTTTTGGATTCACCGAACGGCCTCGAGACATTGTTTACAGCCCTGAGGTCTGGGTCGCGCACTTGGTCGGCATTCTGGATGCGATGAAGCTCGATCGCGTCGATCTTGTCGGAAATTCCTTTGGCGGCGCTCTGTCTTTGGCATTCGCCATACGATTCCCGCAGCGCGTTCGCCGGCTCATACTGATGGGATCGGCGGGTGTGGATTTCGAACTCACCAAAGGGCTCGACGCTGTGTGGGGGTACGAGCCTTCCGCGCAGAATATGCGCAAAATAATGGACTATTTTGCCTACGATCGAAGTCTCGTGAACGACGAGTTGGCGGAGTTGCGGTACAGAGCCAGCATCAGACCGGGCTTCCAGGAAGCGTTTTCGTCGATGTTTCCGGCGCCGAGGCAGCGTTGGGTCAATGCGCTCGCCAGTTCGGAAGACGATATCCGGGCAATTCCGCACGAGACGCTCATCTTACATGGCCGCGATGACCAGGTAGTGCCGCTTGAGACGTCCTTGCGGCTGCATCAGCTCATCGTGTCGTCTCAATTGCACGTCTTTGGTCGGTGTGGGCATTGGGTGCAGATCGAACACGCCGCCGGATTCATTCGGTTGGTGCAGGATTTCTTAGCCGAAGCGGACTCGGCGCCATTGGCACAACAAAGCCTGATGGCGTCGCATTAACAATTATAGTTAGGAGGAAGCGATGAACGTCTCAACGCCGAAAATCTCGTGGACCGATCAGCAGATTTTGGACATGGTGGACGAGAGTACGGGTCGCCTCGATCCGCGAATCTATAGCGACGAAAGCCTGTATCAGCTTGAACTGGAGCGCGTGTTCGGGCGCGCTTGGCTTTTGTTGGGTCACGAAAGCCAAGTCAGGAGTCCGGGCGACTATCTAACCAATTACATGGGTGAAGATCCGGTTCTTGTCGTCCGGCAAAAAGACGGAAGCATCAAAGTCTTCCTGAACCAGTGCCGGCACCGCGGCATGCGAATCTGTCGCTCGGACGCTGGAAACGCCAAGGCGTTCACCTGCTCCTATCACGGCTGGGCCTATGATACTGCGGGCAATCTGGTGAGCGTTCCTTTCGAAAAGGAAGCGTTCCCTTGCCTCAACAAGAAGGAGTGGGGTCCTCTCCAGGCGCGAGTTGAAACCTACAAGGGCCTCATCTTCGCCAATTGGGATGCCGATGCACCCGATCTGGACGCCTATCTTGGCGAAGCCAAATTTTACATGGATCATATGCTGGATCGGACCGAGGCGGGGACCGAGGCGATTCCCGGCGTCCAGAAGTGGGTCATTCCCTGCAATTGGAAATTCGCTGCGGAGCAATTCTGCAGCGACATGTATCACGCTGGAACCACGTCTCACCTTTCGGGGATTCTCGCTGGCCTGCCTGAAGGCCTCGAGTTGACCGACCTCGCGCCGCCGACCGTGGGCAAGCAATATCGCGCGCCGTGGGGTGGGCATGGAACCGGCTTCTATATCGGCGATCCCAATCTGCTGCTCGCCATCATGGGGCCCAAGATCACCCAATATTGGACCGAAGGCGCCGCAGCCGAGAAGGCTGGTGAGCGTCTCGGGAGCGTTGAGCGCGGCACTCGGCTCATGGCTCAGCACATGACCATATTCCCGACCTGCTCCTTCCTGCCCGGCATCAACACGGTCCGAGCGTGGCATCCCCGCGGGCCAAACGAGGTCGAGGTCTGGGCCTTCACTGTCGTGGACGCTGACGCGCCCGACGACATAAAGGAGGAGTTTCGTCGTCAGACCTTGCGAACATTCTCCGCAGGGGGCGTGTTCGAGCAGGACGACGGCGAGAACTGGGTCGAGATTCAGCACGTCCTGCGCGGCCACAAGGCGCGTAGCCGCCCGTTCAATATCGAAATGGGTCTCGGCAAAGCTGTGGACAACGATCCGGACTATCCCGGCCGGATCGGCTATGTTTACAGCGAAGAAGCGGCGCGCGGCCTCTACGCCCAATGGGCGCGCATGATGACCTCCGAGAATTGGAGCGCGCTTAACGCGACCCGTCTCGTTGCTGCCGAATAATCCACGAGCCAATGCCGTTGGCGCCAACAGGCGCCGCGGCGTTCAGCCCAATTCATCGTCGAGCTACAAGGATTCGCTATGCTTGATGCGATCAACAGACCCGATGTCTTTCAAAAGAAGCCGACTCCGGTCGCGCTGGAGCTCCAGCAGGAGGTCGAGCAATTCTATTATTGGGAAGCAAAGCTCCTCAATGACCGGCGCTTCGAAGAATGGTTTGCGTTGCTGGCGGAGGATATCCGCTATTTTATGCCGATCCGCACCACGCGCATCATGCGCGAAACCGACCAAGAGTATTCCGCAGTCGGCGAATACGCTCATTTCGACGACGATCTGCCGATGATGAAGGGGCGCCTTCGGAAGATCACGTCCGATGTCAGCTGGTCCGAGAACCCCGCATCTCGCACCCGGCACATCATCGGCAACGTGATGATCGTGCAGAGCGCAACCCCGAATGAATACCAGACCTCAAACGCCTTCATCGTCTATCGTAATCGGTTGGAGCGGCAGCTCGACATCTTCGCTGGAGAGCGGCGGGATACGCTGCGGCGCAAAGAGAGTGAAGCCGGCTTTCAGATCGCCAAGCGCACGATCCTGATTGATCAAAGCACGATCCTCTCCAACAATCTCAGCTTCTTCTTTTAGTGTGATCGACGCATGTCGTGGACATACATCATGCGGAGATCGGATCTTCGGCCAGGCGATATGCATCGCCACGAAGGTGGATCGGAGCCCGTGCTTTTATGCAACGTGGATGGTGAGATTTTTGCCGTGCAAGATACTTGCACGCATGGGGAGTGGGCGCTCTCCGACGGTTATCTGGAGGGCGACATAGTCGAATGCTCGCTGCATTTCGCCAAGTTCTGCGTGCGGACGGGCAAGGTAAAGGCTTTGCCGGCCTGCAAGGCGCTCCGGGTGTTTCCAGTCAAGCTGGAAGAAGAGTCAATCTTTGTCGATCTTGATGACGGCGAGGCGACCTCATGATTGGCCACGTCGCAATCATCGGCAACGGCGTAGCAGGTGTTACTACGGCCCAGGTCTTGCGCTCGGAAGGCTACGGGGGGCGGATTTCCTTGATCGGGGACGAACCTCACCTGCCCTATGACCGACCCTCGCTGTCCAAAGCTGTGCTGGGCGGTGATCTCGAGCAACCGCCATTGCTCGTTGCTGGCGAGTGGTATGATGAAGCACGGATCGACTTGATCTTCGGCAAGGCGGCAACGAGGCTGGACGCGAGGGAGCACGCTATTCACCTTGACGATGGAAGGGTGCTTGTAGCCGACGTCATTGTCGTCGCAACGGGCAGCAGCGCCCGCAAGCCCCTTCTCGCTGGCCGTGATCTCGCCGGGGTCGCCACGCTCCGCACTCTTGGTGATGTGGATCGTCTGCGCGGGGATTGGGCGCCGGGAAAGCGGCTCGTTGTCATGGGCGGCGGACTAATCGGCTGCGAGGTCGCAACAACGGCAAAGAAGCTCGGATTGGACGTGACGATCCTTGAGGCCGCGGACGAATTGCTCGTGCGTGTCCTGGGCCGCCGGATCGGCGCCTGGAGCCGGGAGCGGCTGCAGAGCTTGGGCGTGCGCGTGGAGCTTGGCGTCAGCGTCAGCGCGTTTCTCGGCGAAGACCGGCTTAAAGCCGTGACCGCTGGTGACGGCCGTCGGTTCGCCGCGGATAGCGCGCTGATCTGCATCGGCGCCCAACCGGCTGATCAGCTAGCACGAGCCGCAGGGCTGGCCTGCGACCGCGGCGTAGTTGTCGACGGCTGCGGCGCTACTCGCGCGCATGGAATTTTCGCGGTCGGCGACGTGGCGAACTGGCCGCTGCGTGACGGCGGCCGGCGGTCGCTGGAGACATATCTGAATGCACAGCGCCAAGCGGCGGCGGTGGCGGCGGCGATCCTTGGAAAGGAGGCGACGGCGCCGCAAGTGCCTGTCTCCTGGACCGAGATTGCTGGGGATCGGATGCAGATCGCCGGCAATATCGAAGGGCCAGGCGAGGTCGTGCTTCGCGGGATGCTTGGAGCGGGGCCGGCGCTTCTGTTCCGAGTGTTGAACGGCGTGGTTCGGGCGGTTGTCGCTGTGGACGCGCCGCGCGACTTCGCGATGGCGGTCAAGCTGGTGGAGATGCAAGCCGTCGTCGCGTCCGAGGCGCTGAGAGACGTGAACATAAGCATGCGCGATCTCTCGCGCTCAAATAAGAGATAAGAGAGGAGCAATACAACTATGCGGCTGAAGGGAGAGGTGGCGCTGGTCACGGGCGGAGGCTCCGGTCTGGGCAGGGCGATCGTCGATCGCTATGTCGCCGAGGGTGCCCGTGTTGCGGTGCTAGATCGGTCGAGCGCCGGGCTGGCGAAACTCAAGGAAACCCATGGCGACGCCGTTGTCGGCGTTGAGGGCGATGTCCGTTTCCTTGACAGCCACAAGCAAGCTGTCGCACGTTGCATCGAAGCTTTCGGTAAACTCGACTGCCTTGTCGGCAATGCGGGGGTATGGGATTATATAACCCCGCTCGTCGATATTCCTGATGATCAGATCGGAGACGCCTTCGACGAGATGTTCGCCATCAACGTCAAGGGCTATCTCTTGGCTGCCAAGGCCGCCCTGCCTGCGCTCTACAAGAGCAAAGGCCGTGTGATCTTCACTGCGTCGAACGCCGCCTTCTACACCTCGGGTGGAGGCGCGCTCTACACCGCCAGCAAACACGCGGTTGTCGGTCTGATCAAGCAGCTCGCCTATGAATGGGGGCCGCATGTCCGTGTCAACGGCATCGCGCCCGGCGGAATCATCGGCACTGATCTGCGCGGGCTCAAAGCTCTGAATCTGCAAGACAGAAGCATCGCGACGATCTCGCTCAAAGACATGCTTGAACAGGTTCTTCCGGCCGGTCAGGTCGCGACAGCGGAAGAATACACCGGCGCCTATGTCTTCTTCGCAACG
Source organism: Facivitalis istanbulensis (assembly GCF_040560405.1). Taxonomy (NCBI): domain Bacteria; kingdom Pseudomonadati; phylum Pseudomonadota; class Alphaproteobacteria; order Sphingomonadales; family Sphingomonadaceae; genus Facivitalis; species Facivitalis istanbulensis. The sequence continues at coordinate 15,423 of NZ_JAVSCQ010000022.1, read as the reverse complement.
CGCGCGGAAACAGTTCCGTTGACCGGCTCCATCCTGGACTTCAACGGTGGGTGGGGGGTTCGCGGATTGATCGACGTCAATCTCGGGGCGGAACTCGACAAGCGCTTCTCGGGAAAGGGAGATGTGGCATGAGCATCCAAAGATTGAGCTATCTAGGATTTGAGGTGTCGGACGTGGCCGCTTGGCGCGCTTTCGCCACCGCCAAACTCGGGCTGATGGAACTTTCAGCCAGCACGGACAGGGTGCGGTTCCGCATCGATTCACGCGCCTGGCGCCTGAATGTCGAAAAGGGTTCAGCCGACGATTTCTCATTCTCAGGCTACGAAGTCGATAGCGAAGACGCTTTGGCGGCGCTGAAGAAGAGGCTGGAGGCGCACGGTGTCGCGGTGACCGTGGGAAGCCCCGAACTGGCGGCCGATCGCGGAGTCCTGGGGCTTGTCTCATGCACGGACCCTGCGGGAAATCGCGTCGAAATTTGTTATGGCGGGACAGAACTCTTTGAAAAGCCCTTTGTTTCACCAGCGGGCGTCTCCGGTTTTTTGACCGGCGATCAAGGCCTTGGCCACTATGTGCTGAACGTTCCAGACGTCAGCGCCGCGCTCGATTTCTATATCAAGGGCCTTGGCCTTCATCTCTCGGACATCATCGACTGGAAGCTGAACGATGAGCTGACGGTGCGGTTGTATTTTCTTCACTGCAACGGCCGTCATCACACGCTTGCTCTCGCCAGCGTGCCGGGCGGCAAAACGCTTCACCACTTCATGCTTGAAGTGACGCGGCTCGACGATGTCGGCTTTGCCCTCGACAAGTTCGAAGCCGACGGTGCGATCGTGGCAACTCTCGGACGGCACACCAACGATCACATGGTTTCGTTCTACGGGGCGACTCCGTCGGGTTTCGCGGTGGAATACGGTTGGGGCGCGCGCCAGGTCGAACTAAATTGGTCGGTCGTGCGCTACGACAAGATCAGCGTTTGGGGGCACCGTTTTATCGGACTCGGTTAGTGCGAAGCCGCAACAGCACAAAAAACTAGAGTGGGGGGAGATCGATGAAAAGCAATTTGGTTTTCGGCGCGCTATTTGGCCTCGGCTGGGTTTCGCTGTCATGGCCGGCGCAGGCCCAAATGAATCCAACTGGTTCGGCCTATACGGCCGAGGCTTCCCGCCACGATTTCCGGCGCTGGCTGCTCCATGTGGACGTCGCGAACGTGTTCACCAATGAGAGCGCAGACGTCGCGGTGGGCGGTGCGCCTGTGCGCGGTGGCTCGGTATCGATGGCGGACAATCCAACGGCAACATTCGACGTAAGTTATTTTTTTACTCCCAATTTCGCGGTTAACGTCTACAGCGGATACACGCCGCGGGCGCATATCAAAGGTGCTGGTTCGCTCGCTTCCTTCGGCACACTGGCCAGCGCGAACTATGGCCCGCTGACCGTGTCGGGTGAATATCACTTCCTGGGTCTTGGTGCGTTCAAGCCCTATGTCGGGATCGGTGTCACCTACGCCATTTTCCTGAATGTCGATGACGCGGCGCTTCAGAATGTGAACATCGATAATGCGTTCGGGCCAGCCTTTAAGATTGGGGTTGACTACGACATTGCAGAGCGATAGACAGTACATAGTTATGTTCAACAGATACTATTGAGTACTGACGTAAGTGCGATGGCGAGTGGCATTCCAGTATCGGCTCGGGTTAAGATTAATCCAACCATTGTCGGTGTGGGCATCGGATATCGATTCTGACTGGGCATCGACTGCTCCAGGAGTGATTTCAATGAATGCTGTCACGGGAATTATGTTGGAGAAGTTGCACCAAGCGGCGGATCGTCTTTTCGAGGCCGCGCGAACAGGAGCGCCGGTTTCGCCGTTGAGCGATTTGATCGGGCCAAGTGATATCGAGGCGGCGTACAGGGTTCAGGAGCTCAACACGAAAAGAGCGCTGGAAGCTGGCCGGCGCTTGGTGGGGCGTAAAATCGGCCTCACCTCTGTGGCGGTGCAGAGGCAGCTCGGCGTCGACCAGCCCGATTTTGGTGTCCTGCTCGACGATATGGCGGTGCCCGACGGCGGCGAGGTGCGGCTGGGCAGGCTCATCCAGCCGAAAGCGGAGGCGGAAGTCGCCTTCGTCCTCGGCCGGGATCTGACGGACGAGCACATCACCGCCGCCGACATGATCCGGGCGGTGGAGTTCGCGCTGCCGGCCATCGAGATCGTGGATTCCCGCATTGTCGACTGGCGCATCAGCATCGTCGACACCATCGCCGACAACGCCTCGTCAGCGCTCTACGTGCTCGGGTCGTCGCCGCGCAAGCTCGATGCGTTCGACGTCTCCGGCTGCGAGATGACGTTCGAGGTGGACGGCCAGCAGGTGTCCTCCGGGGCCGGCCATGCCTGTCTTGGAAGCCCCATATCCGCCGCGCTCTGGCTGGCGCGGACCATGGCCCGAATGGGCCGCCCCCTCAAGGCGGGGGACACGATCCTGTCCGGCGCCCTCGGCCCCATGGTGCGGGTTGAGTGGGGCCGCCGGATGGAAGCCCACATCGGTGGCCTCGGCTCGGTCCGGGTGTCATTCGCCGCGGAGACCAACTCATGAAGAAGATTTCCTGCGCCATCATCGGGTCCGGCAATATCGGCACCGATCTCATGATCAAGATCATGCGGACCTCCCGGCACCTCCAGATGGGCGCCATGGTGGGCATCGACCCGAAGTCGGACGGTCTCGCCCGCGCCGCGCGCCTCAATGTGCCGGTCACCCATGAGGGCATCGAGGGGCTCCTGAAGCTGCCCAACTACAAGGACATCCGCATCGTCTTCGATGCGACGTCCGCCAAGGCGCACCTCACCAACAACGCGCTGCTCCAGAAGGACGGCAAGAAGGTCATCGACCTGACGCCGGCCGCCATCGGGCCGTTCACCATCCCGGTGATCAACGGCGCGGCCAATATCGACGAGCCCAACGTCAACATGGTCACCTGCGGCGGACAGGCCACCATTCCCATGGTCTACGCCGTCAAGCGCGCCTCGAAGCGGGTGGTCTACGGTGAGATCATCGCCTCCATTTCCTCGAAATCGGCGGGGCCGGGCACGCGGGCGAACATCGACGAATTTACCGAGACTACCTCGAAAGCCATCGAGGTGCTGGGCGGGGCCCAGCGCGGCAAAGCGGTGATCATCCTCAATCCCGCCGAGCCGCCCCTCATCATGCGCGACACGGTGTTCACGCTCAGCCAGGGCGGAGACCAGGACGCCATCGCCGCGTCCGTCGAGGAAATGGTCGCGGCGGTTCAGAAATATGTGCCCGGCTATCGCCTGAAGCAGAAAGTGCAGTTCGAGCAGATCGGCGACAATGCACCGGTGCGCATTCCTGGCATTGGCCCGTCCACTGGGCTGAAGACCACCATCCTGCTGGAGGTGGAAGGGGCGGCCCACTATTTGCCCGCTTATGCCGGAAACCTCGACATCATGACGTCCGCGGCCCTCACCACCGCCGATCACTGGGCGGGCACCGTTCTTGCAAAGGAGGCAGCCTAATGGCCCGCACCAATCCCGACAAGCTCTATATCCAGGACGTGACGCTTCGGGACGGCATGCATGCTGTCCGCCACCAGTATTCGCTGGAAACCACGCGGGCTATCGCCCGCGCCCTCGACAGGGCGAAGGTGGACGCCATTGAGATCAGCCATGGTGACGGCATCACCGGCTCCACCTTCAATTATGGCTTCGGTGCCCACGACGATCAGGAATGGATCGCCGCTGTGGCGGGAGAGTGCGAGCACGCCGTGGTCACGGTGCTGCTCCTCCCGGGTATCGGCACGGTGCATGACCTGAAGGCGGCCTACGAGGCCGGTGCCCGTTCGGTGCGCGTCTGCACCCATTGCACCGAGGCCGACGTGTCGCGCCAGCATATCGAGGCGGCCCGCGCGCTGGGCATGGACACCGCGAGCTTCCTGATGATGGCCCACATGATCCCCGCCGAGGCGCTTGCCGAGCAGGCGAAGCTCATGGAGAGCTATGGCTCGGAATGCGTCTATGTGACCGATTCCGCCGGCGCCCTCCTTCCCGAGGACTATACGCTGCGGGTGAGGATGCTGCGTGACGCGCTGAAGCCTGAGACCGAGGTCGGCGTCCACACCCACCACAACCTCACCATGGGTGTGGCCAACGCAGTGGCCGGCATCGAGGCCGGCGCGGTGCGGGTGGATGCGTCCCTCGCCGGCATGGGCGCGGGAGCCGGAAACGCGCCGCTCGAGGCACTCATCGCGGTGCTCAACCGCAAGGGCATCGACACCGGCTGCGACCTGTTCAAGCTGATGGACGCCGCTGACGACCTGGTGCGCCCATTGCAGGACCGTCCCGTGCGGGTGGACCGCGAGAGCCTCGCGCTGGGCTATGCCGGGGTCTATTCGAGCTTCCTGCGCCATGCGGAGAACGCCTCGAGGATCTATGGGGTGGACACGCGCGAGATACTCAGCGAGCTCGGCCGCCGTCGCATGGTGGGTGGCCAGGAGGACATGATTGTCGACGTGGCGCTGGATATGCAGGCAGGCGCAAGGCAATGACCGGCACCATCGATATTCACGTTCACGCCAATACAAAAGACAATGTGTGGAGGACAAAGCAATGCTCGACTATTCGGCGCTTGTCGCACTATCGCATCGCCTGAACGGGCTGTTGCAGAATGACCCGGAAAAGGGGACGTTTCGCGTTCATCGGGAGGTATTTACTAACCCGGAAATATTTGAACTAGAGATGAAATATATCTTCGAAGGGAATTGGCTGTTCCTTGCCCATGAAAGCCAGATTCCGAAGGCGAATGACTACTTTACGACCTATATTGGCCGGCAGCCAGTCGTTATCACGCGCGACAAGGAAGGGGAGTTACACTGCCTGATCAATTCGTGCACCCACCGGGGCGCGCAACTATGTCGCTTTAAGCGGGCGAACCGTTCGACCTTTACCTGCCCCTTTCATGGTTGGAGCTTCTCGAATACCGGCAAGCTGTTGAAAGTCAAGGACTCCGATGGAGCCGGACACCCTAGGGCTGGGACCCATAAAAAGGATTCACAGCGCCGAGCTGGCGTGATTCAAGGTTTCCGGAAGGAGACCTCATTTGGACGACGGATATTTTTGGCTGACGAAAGAGCAATTCGCTCGGCTCAAGCCGCATCTGCCGCGTGATACGCGGGGTAAGCCCCGGGTGGATGATCGCAGGGTCATCAGCGGCATTGTGCATGTGCTGATATCGGGTTGCCGTTGGAAAGATGCGCCTACGGTCTACGGCCCCCGGAAGACGCTCTACAACCGTTTCCAGCGATGGGCAGCCAAAGGCGTGTGGACGAGCCTCTTCTACGCTCTGGCAACTGCTGGAGGACCACCCGCCGAGGTGCTCATCGACTCGTCTGCAGTGAAGGCGCACCGATGTGCCTCTGGCGGAAAAGGGGGGAGCGCAGGCAAGCCATTGGCCGCTCTCGTGGCGGACGCACGACCAAGATCCATGCGCTGACCGATCGCGATTGTCGCCCAATCGCCTTTCTGTTGACCGGCGGCCAGGTCGCTGATTGCGTCGCCGCCGATACACTGCTCGATCAGCTCACCGCGGCTGAACTGGTGCATGGCGACAAGGGCTACGACACCAATGCCGTGCGACAGAAGATCGAGGCCAAAGGTGCGGCTCCGAACATCCCGCCCAAGATCAATCGCCTCTGGAAAAACTGTTTCTCCCCATACCTTTACCGCAGCCGCAACGCCATCGAGCGCATGTTCAACCGGCTCAAGGATTTCCGACGGGTCGCCACACGCTACGACCGGCTCGCCACAAACTTCCACGCCGCGGTCTGCATCGCAGCGGTCGTCAGCTACTGGTTATGAGTCCCGACCCTAGTCAATTCGCCAAGGATGGCAGCCACGACCTAAAGCGCGTCGCCCGATTCGAAAGCTACCGCGGCTTCCTGTTCGGCAGTCTGAATCCAAATGTAAAACCTTTGACAGATTATTTGGGCGACGCCGCCAAGGTCATCGACTTAATGGTGGACCAGTCCGAAGAAGGGCTGGAGGTGCTGCGCGGTGTATCAAGCTACACCTATGACGGTAACTGGAAACTTCAAGCTGAGAACGGAGCAGACGGCTATCACGTCAGTACCGTACACTGGAACTATGTCGCCACGACTGGTCGCCGAGTTCAGCAGAAGAACGATGACGAGATCAAGGCTGTGAACGTCGGCACCTGGGCCCAGCAGAAGGGCGGCTACTGGAGCTTCGACAACGGGCACATCCTGCTTTGGACATATTCCTCAACTCCCGAAAACCGGCCGCTCTACAACTGGCGTGACGAGCTCGTGCAAAAGTGTGGCGAGAAGAAGGCCGACTGGATGATCGGCGTCTTCCGCAACCTCGGCATCTATCCCAACGTGTTCCTCATGGATCAGATGAGCACGCAGATCCGGGTGTTCCGTCCCATTGCGGTGAACAAGACTGAAGTCACGATCTACTGCGTTGCGCCCAAAGGCGAAAGTCCCGAAGCTCGCGCACGACGGATCCGCCAGTACGAGGATTTCTTCAACGCATCTGGTATGGCCACGCCGGACGACCTGGAAGAATTCCGCTCGTGCCAAATCGCCTATCAGGCGCGCGATCTGGTTTGGAACGACCTCAGCCGCGGTGCGAAACACCGCATCGAAGGGCAAGATGAAGATGCCCGGGAAATGGGTATCCGCCCGCTGTCGAGCGGCATGCGCGTCGAAGACGAAGGCTTGTTCGTCGATCAACACACGGATTGGCTGCATCGCATGAAGGTCGCCGTCAAGCAGGAACTGACGCAAGCCGAACCGCTGCGTTTAGCGGGGGAGTAACGCCAATGACCGCACTTAAAGAGAAGACTGCACCAGTGCAAGCCGCCATGACCTACGAGGAAATTCAAGCCTTCCTGGGGTCACGACACGAAAGTGCGCAGGGTGTCCGCTTCGATAGAACATTAGACGAACGGTGGCGGATCGGCTCAAAGGGCCTGTCCGCATAACGAAGGTTAGCCGGACTTGTTCAAGCTGTCCGTCTACCGGGCTGAATGGCGGGAAAGCGGACAAATTGATTTCCGGACAGGATTACGGACAATCGTTCTTTTTACGTTCGCGCGAGCCGGACAATATGCGCACTTCCGTGTCTGGACCCCTTCCTGTTCAAGGAAGCGCGCGCTCTCGATGACCGCGACTGGGACACCTGGCTGACCTACTATGACCAGAATGCGGTGTTCTGGATGCCGACGTGGGACGATTTTGATCAGTTGACGGAGAATCCACAGACGGAAATGTCCCTGATCTACTACCCGAACCGTTCGGGTCTGGAAGATCGGGTGTTTCGCATTAAGACCGACCGTTCTTCGGCCACCAGCATGCCCGAGCCCCGAACCTTGCACAACATCTCCAATATTGAGGTGCTGGAAAGGCAGGGTACGGAGGTTAAGGTGCGTTTCAACTGGTGCACCTTCAGTTACCGCTACAACACGACCGACGCTTTCTGGGGCGCTTCATTTTACACGATCGACATGGCAACTGGACATCCCTTGATCACCAACAAGAAAGTGGTGCTCAAGAACGATCAGATCCATCACGTGATCGACATCTATCACATCTAGACGCGTTCGCTCGATGCGTTGGAGAGACCATGCCCTACAAGATCGCGCTAAATTTTGAGGATGGCATAACGCGCGTCATCGACTGCTGCACGGGCGAACGTGTGGCAGACGCTGCTTTCCGGCAAAAAATCAACATCCCGATGGACTGCAGAGATGGTGTTTGCGGCACCTGCAAGTGTTTTTGTGAGGAAGGCGACTACGAGATGGCCGCCCATCTCGATGAGGCACTGACCATCGAGGAAGAACAGCAACGATATGTGCTGACCTGCCAGATGACTCCCCGGTCCGACTGCGTCCTACAGGTTCCGACTACGTCGCTTGCCTGCAAGACGGCAGCGGCGGTCTATGAGGCTGAAGTGATAGAGGTCAAGCCAGCGTCGGAGACGACATTCATCTTCAATCTCGCTTTGCAGCAAAGGATTGAGTTTCTGCCGGGTCAATATGTGAATGTTTCCGTTCCCGGAACGAGGCATACGCGACCCTATTCGTTTTCTTCCCCGTCGGGAGCGGCGGCGATCAGTTTTCTGATCCGCAATCTGCCCGGTGGTGTCATGAGCGGCTATCTGGCTGAACGCGCTGCACCCGGGGACATAGTGGAACTGACCGGGCCCATGGGAGCCTTCTATCTGCGCCCGGTCATGCGCCCGCTATTGCTCCTCGCAGGAGGAACTGGGCTTGCCCCGTTTCTGTCGATGCTTGAGGAGCTTGCGAAAAGGGGGGCGGAGCAGTCTGTTCGCATGTACTACGGTGTCACGCGCGATGATGATCTGGTGGAGCTGTCTCGGCTGGAGGCCTTTAGCCAGCGACTTGCGACGTTCAGCTTTGAGACGATTGTGGCAGATCCATACAGCCCTCACCCTCGCAAAGGTTTTGTTACGGATCACATAGTGGCGGATGATTTAAATTTGGGCGATGTGGATGTGTATCTCTGCGGCCCGCCGCCGATGGTCGAGGCCGTGCGCAATCACATAGCCAAGCTCGGGATAAGTCCTAGGAACTTCTATTTTGAAAAGTTCAACCCGGCCGATGCAGCCAGCACAGCCGAGGAGATCGCGTGATGAACAGGTTCTCCAACCACATTTTTGTTGTGACTGGGGCGGCACAAGGGGTGGGCCGGCGTGTTGCAGAGCGTGCTGCCAGCGAAGGAGCCACGGTGCTGCTGGTTGATCGTTCTGAACATGTGAGCAGCGTAGCCGAAGCGATCAGAAGAACTGGGGGAGATGCGACGCATGTCCAGGCTGATCTTGAAACCTGGGACGGTGCCGAGCAGACCATGGCCGAGGCGCTGAAACGCTACAATCGCATTGATGTTCTTGTAAACAATGTCGGCGGGACGATTTGGGCAAAACCCTACATTTACTACGAGCCTGATCAGATCGAAGCTGAAGTCCGACGTTCCCTCTTCCCGACGCTTTGGTGCTGCCGTGCAGCGGTTCCAAGTATGATCGAGCGCAAGAGCGGCGTCATCGTGAATGTTTCCTCTTGCGCGACGCGGGCGACCAAACGCGTTCCGTACGGTGCCGCAAAAGGAGGAGTGAATGCAATCACCACCTGCTTGGCGCTTGAAGTGGCCGAGCAGGGTATTCGAGTCGTCGCAGTTGCACCTGGCGGGATCAGCGCGCCGGAAAGGGTGATTCCCCGGAACAATTGCAAGTTGACAAAGCAGGAAGAGATTTGGTCGCAGGAAATCTACAAAGAAGCGGTAGAAATGAGCATGATGAAGCGTCTAGGAACCCTTGATGAGCAAGCTGGCGCGATTTTATTTCTAGCCTCCGACGACGCCTCCTACATCACCGGCGTCACGCTGCCAGTGGCAGGGGGGCATCCTTATTGACCTCATTCGCACCGCTATAGCTACGAGCCGGTCGACGGGTTTACCTGCGCAATGGGCAAGCTGAGATTTGCGGATCCGTCTGTCTTTGATCGAGAACCGGGCCAAGCAGGCACGATCACAACCAAGGGAGAGAAGCTCAAATGTCGAAACTAGAAGTTGCCATGCTCGGCCATGTGGCTCTTGAAGTGCCAGACTTGGAAGGATCCATCAAGTTCTGGCGGGACATCGTCGGCCTGATCGAGACGGATCGACGGGGAAACGAGGTATATCTGCGCGGTTGGGGCGAATTCGAGCATCACAGCATGGTGTTGATACAAGGCAAGGAGGCACGCTTGCACCATGTCGGCTGGAAGGCGCGCTCTGCCGAGGATCTGGACAAATTCGCCACCTATCTGCGCGGTCAGGGAGTGACGGTCGACGAGGTGCCCGCTGGGACCGAACTCGGCCAGGGCGAGGCGATTCGCTTCTTTGTACCCACCAGCGGCCACCCGATGGAAATTTACTGGGATATGGAGCGCCCGCTGGCGCCCGAGGAAATCCGCTCGCTACTGAAGAGCCAATCCGCGCAGGCACGGCTACGAGGCGTGTCGCCGCGCCGCATCGACCACGTGAACCTTTGGTGCGGCCAGACCTCGCCCGACGACACCATCGCCTGGATGTCGGAACATCTCGGCTTCAAAGTGCGCGAATACATTCAGCTTCCCGATCTGAAGCTCGGGGCCTGGATGAGCGTGACTCCGCTGGTTCACGACGTCGCCTTCATGTTCGACCCCGCTACCAGGGGAGCTCGGTTGCATCACATCGGGTACTGGATTGACACTCCGCAGGACATTCTACACGCGCTCGGCCACTTCGCCGAGCATGGCATTCGCGCCGATCTAGGCCCGGGCATGCACGGGATCACCCAGGCTTTCTACAGTTACATCCGTGATCCATCGAGCGGCCATCTTCTGGAGATTTTCTCGGGCGGCTATCTAATTTTCGATCCGGCTTGGGAACCGATCAAGTGGGAAGCTCAAGAGCTGGAGCGCGGCCTGTTCTGGTATGGCGACAGCATGGATCCCACGACCGAGCCCGAGCACCCGTTTGCACGTACAACCGGCGCGCGAACGGAATGAGCTCGCTCGTATCAATCTGACAACTGAGACTGTCGAGACCAACCTGTGTGTCAGGGGACAGGCGAAGAGGTCTTTGTTTGTTCGCCTCGCGCGAGTTCTGCACGGATCGGGCAGCCACGAGCCGGCCGCCAGCCCATTCGGCAATCCATCGCTGTCGACAACCAACTGGAGAAAAAGCATGGCGGCGGGTGCAAGTCATAGCATCCAGGAAATCCTGGACAGGGAGCCGCTGCGCTGGCAACAATGGCTGATCTTCAGTTTGTGCTTCATTGTCACGGTGCTCGACGGCTTCGACACACAGGTCATCGCCTACACCGGTCCGGCCATCGCGGAAGCCTTCGGAATGGCCCCGGCGGACATGACTTACATCTTCATCTCCGGCACGCTCGGCATGGCGGTGGGCGCGATGGCGCTCGGCTCCGTCGGCGACAAGATCGGCCGACGTCCCGCCATTCTCGGCGCAATGCTGCTGTTCGGACTGTTCTCGCTCCTCATCGCGTTTGCCACCTCGCCCGCGGAGGTCGTCGTCCTGCGGTTCCTCACCGGCCTTGGCATGGGCGGGGCGACGCCAGTGGTGCTGGCGCTCGCCGCGGAATATGCGCCGGGCCGCGCCCGCGGCACCGTGCTCACCGGCGTTCTGTTGGGCCTGCCCCTCGGCGCGGTGCTTGGGGGCATGCTCGCTTCGGCCTGGATGCCGGCAATCGGCTGGCAGGGCATCTATCTCGTAGGGGGCGCGCTGCCGTTGGCGATGTTGCTCGTGTCCCTGGCCGTCCTGCCGGAATCCCCGCAGTTCCTCGTCGCCCGCGGTAAGGCCGGCGACGAGCAAAAGAGTCGCGCGCTGGTGGCGCGCATCATCGCCCGCCAGGTGCCGGCGGAGACGCGCTTCGTGCCGGTAGAGAAGGTAGTGAAGGGCTCCGTAGCAGCGCTGTTCGCTCCGGCCTACCGCACGAACACCGTCGCGGTATGGACCATCTATCTGTTCAACTGGGTCGCCTGGTTCATGCTGCTGTTGTGGCTGCCCACGGCGCTCACCACCGCGGGACTTCCCCCCGCCACCGCCGCCATGGGCACAGTGACGGTGAACACCGCCTTCCTCATCTACGCCATCCCGCTCTCCCTCGCTCTGCCGAAGGTGAACGTGCGGCGCCTGCTCATCGGCATGTTCGCCCTCGGCATCGCCGTCTGCCTCGGCCTCGCGGCGGCGGGCGAGAACTGGACTGCGGTGTTCGTGCTGGTGGCGGTGGCGGGCTTCGGTGTGGGCGGCCAGCAGCTGGCTCTGAACTACCTCATCTCCGGCATCTATCCCACCGAGTTGCGCGCCACCGGCACGGGCTGGGCCATCGGAATCGGCCGTACCGGAGCCATCCTCGGCTCGGCGCTGGGCGGCTTCTTCCTGCAGGTAGGCGGCGTAAGCGGGTACTATCTCGGCATCGCCGTGCCGCTCGCCGCCGCGACACTTGCCGTGGCTCTCATCCGGGCCCGCAGTGAGCCGGAAGGTGCCGCGCGACAGTTAAGAAGAGACCTGCGTTCTTCAACATGAGAATCGCGGGCGTGCTGGCGCGACGAAGAGAGGGAAGTCCAACCTTGTTGCGCCAGGACGCCCGTGCACGCCGGTCTGCGCCAAATTGCGCCGGGTCCCGCCGACGCCCTGGATGAGGGGATGAGGCAGTCGTCGTGCGGATCCTCAAGAATCAGGTTCCATAGCGACGATGCGCCTTCGGCCGGGATCCTGTCCGGAACGAGCTTGGCTCAGGCGACCATAAGGAGACATCCGGAAGCATCTGTCTGATGACATGGCGCGAAAGGACGATGCCGGGCGCGGCGGCTGCCGCGCCAGAAGGAGGTGGCAATGCAGGAACGGGGAGCTACGTATCACGAGGAACATGTTGCCAGGGTTGCAGTGGTGACGGCGGCAAGCTCGGGCATCGGGCTCGGCGCTGCGCGCGCGCTGGCGGCGCGCGGCTGGTCCCTGGTGTTGATGTCGCGCTCCGAGAACATAGTGGCGGCGGCGGCTGAACTAGCCGCGACGGGGCTGCGCGGCGACGTGACAAGCGAAGACGATATGGCGAAGCTGGTCGCAACGGCGCTGGAGCGCCACGGCCGGATCGACGGAGCGGTGATCAACACAGGCCACCCTGCTAAGGGCGAGATCTTGGAGATCGCCGACCAGGACTGGCACAAGGCGATGGAGATTGTGCTCATGCCCACGGTCAGGGCGATGCGGCACCTCGCGCCGGTTTTCGTCCGGCAGAAGTCGGGCGCGGTGGTGGCGGTCTCGAGCTACGCGGCGCGCGAGCCCGAACTGACTTATCCACTGTCGGCGGTTTTCCGAGCTGCGCTGGCAGGCTTTCTCAAGCTCTGCGTTGCGCGCCACGGCGGCGAGGGGTGGCGCATCAACGCGGTGCTTCCCGGCTTCGTGGACAACTATCCTGTCAGCCCCGAGGCGGTGGCGAAGATCCCCATGGGTCGCTATGCGGCGGTCGAGGCCGAACTAGGCGCCACAATCGCTTTCCTGCTCTCGGAGGAGGCGGGATACATTACCGGCCAGGGCCTGCTTGTTGATGGCGGCCTAGTACGGGCGATCTGAGTGCTTGAAGGTTGCTCTATTTCAAAACTCACATCAAGGAGGGCTGTAGAGGGCTATGGAGTAGACATAGTTCTCATCGCTATCCCGCATGGCCCGCCATTTCCGCCCTTTCCAGGGCTCGCCAAACACCCAAAAATTCGCTATAAAAGCCCAGAAACCAGCGGTTTTTTGATGTCGCTGTGGTTCACTCGATCCGACACAATCTCAAACGAAGTGTGGGGAAAAGTGTGGGGGAAAAATTGAGGTGAGGTGGCATGGGAAAGCTCACTGCGCTTAAAATTCGGTCGCTAATCGAGCCCGGACGCTATTCGGACGGGGACGGCCTGTTTCTCGAAATTAACGGCAAAGGGGCAGCCAGCTGGGTTTTGCGAGTCCAAAATAAGGGAAAACGCCAGGATATCGGGCTAGGCTCACTGAAAGCGGTTTCTCTCAAGGATGCAAGAGAGGCCGCCTTCCTCACTCGCCAGAAGATCGCGCAAGGCATCGACCCTGTCGCGGAGCGGAAGCAGGAGCGACAGGTCATTCCGACGTTCCACAAGGCCGCCGAGATGGTCCATGAGGAACACAAGGAGGCCTGGAAGAACGGCAAGCATCAGGATCAGTGGATCGCGACGCTGAAGAGCTACGCCTTCCCCAAGATGGGTGACCGCTTAGTCAGCGAAATCGAAGGCCCCCTGATCCGAGACGTGCTGGCTCCGATCTGGCTGACGAAGCCGGAAACGGCGCGCCGTGTACGGCAACGCATCGGCACCGTTCTCGACTGGTCCTATGCACGCGGGTTTCGCGCGACCGAAGCGCCGATGCGGTCACTTTCCAAGGGGCTACCTCGTCAGCCCAAGAAGGAAAGCCACTTCGCAGCCCTGCCTTACGCATCCGTGCCAAACTTCCTCGAGAAGCTAGGCGAGCGGGAATCGGTGGGCCGCGTAGCGCTGGAAGCGCTCATCCTGACAGCGGCGCGGTCAGGAGAAATTCGGGGCGCGACCTGGTCTGAACTTGATCTGGAAGCAGCGTTGTGGACGATCCCCGCCGAGCGGATGAAGATGGGGCGAGCGCATGTCGTGCCCCTCGCGCCCGATGCTGTGGCGGTTTTCGAACGCGCCAAGACGTTCAAGGTTGGCGCCAGCGAGTTGGTGTTTCCTGGCCAAAACGTGAAGAAGCCGCTGTCGGATATGACGCTTCTAAAGATCCTCCGAGACATGGACCTCGCGGTGACGGTGCACGGGTTTCGGTCGGCATTCCGGGACTGGGTTGCGGAGCAGACGGACTACTCAGGGGAAATTGCCGAGGCGGCGCTTGCCCACACCGTTTCGAACAAGGTCGAGGCGGCCTATCGCCGGACCGACTTTCTCGACAAACGCCGACTACTTATGCGTGAATGGGCGGCATTCTGCAAAAAAACGCCCCATCCGTCGGCGGATAGCCGGGGACGACGAGTCCAACGCCTGAGCTTGGACTCGAACGAGGGAAGCAGTTGTAGAGTGGGAGCTGCGCTCCGCGCTTCTAGGGTAGTGCGGCCTGTGTTGGTCCTCGACCTGCCCGCTCATGACCAATTGCGCTAAACCGGCAGTTGGCGGAGTCGACTGCCCCAACGATAAACTTATGCTGGGGGAAGCGCTGGCGGCGGCCTCGATCAAAAAGCGGAGCGGCCGCTGGCGACCAGACCCGGCCATTCAGGCGCGAACCGATTCACATCCGAATCTGCCCAAATCTGCAGTTTACCCGTCATGGGTCAAGCAAACGGCGCAGTAGCGAGAGCGGAAGTAGGAAAAGAAATAGGACTAGGCCTACTCCATGCGTGAGCCAACGAAGCGGCGCGAAAGCGGGACGCCACCGCGTCTTGCGGAAGGGATGGTCTGGCGCGAATAGACCCTTGGGCTGCGTTAGAAAACGATCCCAAAGGCCACCTTTGGCGAGCGCTTCGCGAAGGTGCTTCTCGCCTAGGCAGGCCGAATGACCGAACATCGCGGTGCGATGATTGAATACAGCAGGATCAATAAAACCGGCTCGGCCGCTCGGACCGGTGCCCGGGATGAGGAATTGCGCCACAAGGACCGGCAAATCCCTTCCGCCCATATGGTTGAGCACTGCCTCGATCCTTCCTGTGTCGATAAGCGGTGACCACGCAAAATCGGTGTAGCGCGACATCGTCGGTGACTGGTCAGCGACATTGATGGTGATGTGTCAGCGGTGACGTTGGGGATAGTGTCACACGAGGTTGGCCTGGATCAAGAGGCGTTGTCGCGCAGCGATGTCGCTGGC